>NZ_JBHSMH010000033.1:0-34714 GCF_042655365.1 Cohnella suwonensis
AAACCCGCACGTACGGATCTGTGAGGGGTAGGGGGCGCAATCCATGATAGGAGAGGCCCCGCCTACTCGACCATTTCGCGGAAAAGATGTAGGGGAAGTTGAGCTGCTCCAATTCTCCTCCTGATCGGAAGGGATAAAGATACATTTCGCGAACAGCCGCAGGCAGGAACTGGGATGTCGGACCGGTCGACCCCGAGAATTACAAGGGTCATGGGTATGATTGTTTCATTATGGAAATCCGCCCAAAGTATAGGACCGGAGGCAAAGCCTCCGGATTTTCTTATACGGAGACCTTATTCGGTTCCGGGACATCCCGAACAGGAATTCGCTAAATAATCGCTGGCAATCCGGTAGGGATGCAGGTAAGATAGGGAATATAATCATCGCTATTTATGAAACCTAGTTTTACATAATGAAACTAAGGGAAAGCGGTAAGGGATGGGGGCGTCGCAGCATGAAAAACAGCAAATGGTTCAATCGTCTTCGTATGTTCGGCCGCGCCTATCACCCGATCGTGCATTCCTTGCTCGTTGGAACGATATTGGCGCGTCTCGCTTCGTCCATGAGTTTGCCTTTCCTGGCGATTTACTTGGCGAAGCATACCGATCTGAGCGCGATCATGATCGGCGTCATCATCGGCGCGGGCTCGCTCGCCGGCACGGCGGGCGGATTCGTCGGCGGCGCGTTGTCGGACTTGTTCGGACGGCGGAAAATATTGCTCGGAGCGCTGTTCGGTTGGGCCGTCGTCTTCTTCGGCTTCGCGATGGCGGAGAGCGCGATCGTCTTTTTCCTGTTAAGCCTGCTGAACGGTCTGTGCCGCTCGTTCTACGAGCCGGTGTCGCAGGCGCTCATGGCCGACCTGACGCCGAAGGAAACCCGGTTCAAGGTGTTCTCGCTTCGTTACTTGGCGATTAACGTCGGCGTCGCGGTGGGACCGCTGCTCGGCGCGCTGTTCGCGGCGATGGACAGCTCGCTGCCGTTCTTCATCACCGGATGCATCTACTTGGTGTACGCCGTCACCTTGTACATGCTGTTGAACCGGTTCGGCATCCGGCGCATCGAAGGGGAGCAAAAGGGAGGCCAGACGTTCCGGTCCGTCTGGAACGTCGTCCGCGGGGATCTCGTGCTCCGCTATTACTTGCTCGGAGGCATCGTGACCGCGATCGGCTACTCCCAGATGACGGTCACGTTGTCCCAATACGTCGGCGGGAAATTCGCGGACGGGGTCGCGCTGTTCGCCGTCATGATGAGCGTCAACGCGGTCACCGTCGTCGCCTTGCAGGTTCCGTTCACGAAGTGGGCGGACAAGTACTCCCCGATCACGGTGCTGACCGTCGGGGTTTCTTTCTACGCGCTCGGCAACGTCGGGTTCGCCTTTTCGAACGGTTGGATCCTATTCATCGGCTCGATGATCGTATTCACTTTCGGAGAGATGCTGACGTACCCAGCGGGCAACATCCTCACCGACCGGATCGCTCCGGAAGGGATGCGGGGCGCTTATTACGGCGCCCAGTCGTTCAGCAACCTGGGACATTTCCTCGGGCCGTGGATCGGCGGTTTGCTACTCAGCAACTACAACGGAACGGTGCTGTTCCTCGTCATGGCGGCCGTCGCCATGTTCGCTATCGTGTTCTACAGGGCCGGGGAGACGCTGATCTCCTCCGGCAGGATCGCCAGCGGCAAACCGGAGCGGCATTCGGCTTAAGCGGTCGTGCGGGAAGCATTGGTAAAGCATTGGTAGAAGCATGGTGGAACGCGTTTGAAGAAGCATGGTGGAACACCCTCGTCTATGGCGGGGGTGTTTTGTCAATGGCGTCAAAGCAGGGCTTCGCCGCGTTTCCCGAAGGTCGCTGTGGACGCTAAAGCGCCTCCGTTCCAGTCAAACTGCAAAAGTGCAGGTTGATTCCTCCCAGGTCCGAAAACAACTCAACAACCTGCACTCACTACAGTTTGTTAAGGTGAAAAGGCGCTTTTTACGAGAAATTCAGCAAACAAACTGCATTTTTACAGGTTGTCCACGGAATTGTTGAAGAACGAGCTTAACGGCCTGCACTTTTGCAGTTTGTTCAGTGCATCGGAGCAGAAACGGCAGATGGGGGGACGATTCACGCAACCATAGATGCGGACATTCTCGACAGCCTGCCCCCTCGGCTAAGACCAGGGTGTTTAGCGTTTCGACTTCGCTAATTACCGTTCGCCGTCTGAATTAATACTGTAGAAGATGTACTCCGTTGCCGATATATGGAAGTGACGCAAGGCGTACATACAGATGGATAGGGGGATATCGGCATGATTCAAAGTAACAACGAAGGTGGCGCGCGTTTTGAGAAGAAACATCGAAATCGGAGCGCGAGATGGCTTGCTGTCCTGCTGACGGTCGCCGTCGGGTGGGGAACTGTCGGGAGCGACGAGATTCGACTTGGAAGTTCGGTCGCGAATGCGGAGTCGGCGCCGACGTCGACGGACAAGACGGAAGCCGAATATTGGCGGTTCACCGCCGGAGGCGAGCTGTACGCGCCGCTCGCGCTGCCCGGCGGCAAGCTGTTCGGCGTCACGTCGAACGGGCTGATCGCCTTGCTGGACGGCAACGGGAATCCGATCGTCCAGAAGAACGTCTATACGGATTTATCCGCCCCGGCGCTCGGCGCGGACGGACATATTTGGTTCGCGGGCAAGGGCGCGAGATTGTATAAATACGAGACCGACGGCACGGGCATACAGGCCGGCATCTTTTATTTCAACGGCAAAACGGAGAAGAGCCAATCTTCGGCCGTCGTGACCGATGCCGGCGGCGTTCCTTATTTCGCATACGAGAACGCCGTGTTGTCGATGGCGGGCAACGAGAAGGCGAAGCCCGCCGTGCTTCCGGCCGGGACGACGGTAACCGGCATCGCCGCGGCGAAAGACGGCGCGTACGCGCTCGCGAGCAACGGCACGCTGTACGCGGTCAGAGGCGGCGCCGTCGCCTGGCAGGCGCAGCTCCCCGAAGCGCTGCGCGCCGCAAGCCTCGCGTCGGCCGCCGACGGCGCCGCCGTGCTCCTCGCGGACGGCGCGATCGCCGCGTACGAACCGGACGGCCGCGTCCGGTTCAACGCCGCCATCGCCTCCGCCCCCGCGGGCGGCTGGACATCCCCGGCCGTCATCGGCGGGGATGCGCAAGCGCAAACCGTCGTTGCCGCCGAACGGGCCGGCAACGTCATTGCTGCGTTCCGCCTATCGGACGGAACGCAGCAATGGCGCGCTAGCGCGCCCGCCGCGGGCGGCTTCGCTACCGCGGCGCTCGCGCCGGACGCCGCCGCCGGCCACGTGCTGGCCGGCGCCGAGTCCGGCGCGGTGTACGCCATCGACGCCGGGACCGGCGCGATCGCGTACGCGTACGGCGGAGACGCCGCGGTTCCCGCGAGCGGCGTTGCGCCGATGGGAGGCGGACGGATCGCGTACGCGTCCGCCGGCAAGCTGATCGCCGCGGGGCCGTATCGGCCCGTGGCGGTCGCTTACGCGACAGCGTCGATCGAGCTGTCGCTGGACAAGCGGCTCCTGCTGACGGACAAGCTGAAGCTGTCCGTTCCCGTCGCCGTCGGTTACCGCTCGGACAACGCGGCGGTCGTCCGCGTCAACGAAATCGGCGTGGTATCGCCGTTGAAGGTCGGCCAAGCGAACTTAACCGTCGAAGTCGAGGAGGCCGGGTACAAAGGCCGACTCGTCATTCCGGTGACGGTGAAACCGTCGGCGTACTCGTTGAAGGCGAAGCAAGAAACGAAGAAAGTCGCCATAAGTGGCGGCAAAACGTTCTCCGTGACTACGGTTTCCTTGCCGAAGGGGATGCCGGTGACGGCCGCGCTCGCTTCGCGCAAAGTCGGCGTCACGCAAGATTTCTCGGCCATCGCCAAAGCGTATAACGCAGAGAACGCCATCAACGGCACGTACTTCGAAGCGTACGGCGGCATACCGGAGCCTTACGGCTCGCTCATCGTCGACGGCAAAGTCGAGTTCATTGGCAATACGGGCACGACGGTAGGTTTCACTTGGGACGGACAGACGCTCATCGATACGCTGCGCGTTCGAATACTGGGCAGCACCGACGGCTTGACCGACTGGGAGCACAACTGGTACGTCTACTTCGTTAACCGCACGCCGACGCCGGGCATCTCCTCGGCGGTCATGTTCACGCCGGCGCGCGGCGCCAAAATCGGCTTCGCCTACGGCTCGTACGTCGTCGTCCGCAAAGGCGTCGTTACGAAGGTCGGCAAGAACGAGAACGCCGCCATTCCGGCCGACGGCTACGTGCTCGTCTTCGCCGGCTCGGAAGAGAAGCTGGCGCAGCGTTTCAAGGTCGGCACGGAGGTCGGTTACCGTACGGAGACGGTCGACTTGGGCGGCAAACCGATTCCGTGGTCCCGCGTCCATACGGCGGTCGGCGCCGGCCCTCGCCTCGTCAAGGACGGCAAGCTTTCGGTCAATCCGGCGGCGGAAGGCTTCACGAGCCCGAAAATATTGACGAACGCGGCGATGCGAAGCGGCATTCTCGTGAAGAAGGACGGCTCGGTCGTCATCGCGACCGTGTCCGGCGCCACGATCAAGCAGTGGGCGGAAATCATGCTGAAGCTCGGCGCGCACCAGGCGATGAACTTGGACGGCGGCGCTTCCTCCGGGTTGTTCTCCCAAGGCAAGACGATCGTGCCCGCGGGCAGGCTGATCAGCAACGCGCTCGTCTTCGGCTCGAATCTGAAGTGGTAATTCGAGTCGCCGCATAACGTCAATTCTACGAAATCGGCTTTCCTCTTCGGAGGAAGCCGGTTTATTTTTAACGATTCAGAATGTATAAGTTTCACGCTTATCCATTTCTGAATCGTCTCCGCAAAGCTTCTTCAGCGCCCAGAGGACGCCGAAGGCGTTTTTGCTTGGTCGTTAAAGATTCATGTCATTAACTCGATCGAAACACCGTCAAACTCCGACTTCTCCCCTTCCTCCACGCCAATCCGCAAGCCGCCCCACTTCTCCCCGCGGCGTTCAGCTTTCATTCAGCTCAATTTCATGTTTCTTTCAGGTCCATGCCGCACAATGGAGGACGGATAGATAGGCGATGGACGGACACGGGCAAGCGAAGGAGAGACGGAACGCATGAACGAAACGAAAGGGAAGCGGGCGCCTCGACTAGACTACGCGCTCGCGCTGACGATGGTTTTGTCGGCGGTGCTGCACGGCTACGGCATCTGGACGGACCGATATGCGAATACCTACTATACGACGGCGGTCGGAAGCATGCTGCAGAGCTGGCACAACTTCTTTTTCGTAGCGCTCGATTCGGCGGGCTCGGTAACGGTCGACAAGCCGCCTCTCACGTTCTGGATTCAAGCGCTCAGCGCCAAAATCTTCGGCCTGCGCGGCTGGAGCGTCATACTCCCGCAAGCGCTATGCGGCGTGTTATCCGTGTGGCTGCTTTATAAGCTCGTGAAGCCGATGTTCGGCACGACGGCGGCGCGCGTCTCGGCGCTGGCGATGGCGACGATGCCCGTGGCGGTGGCGGTCGGGCGAACGAATAACATCGATGGCATGCTCGTGTTCGCGTTGCTGTCGGGAACGTGGTTGCTGTTCAAGGGAATCCGCTCGGGCAAAGCCGGTTGGATCGTCGGCGCGTTCGCGGTCGTCGGTCTGGCTTTTAATATGAAAATGCTGCAGGCGTACATGATACTGCCGGCATTCTATTTGTTATTCTTGATCTCATACAAGGCAACATGGCGGAAAAAGTCGACCGTCGCCGCGGTAGCGACGGCGACGCTGCTCGTCGCGTCGTTGTCGTGGGCGCTTATCGTCGATGCGGTTCCGAAGAGCGAACGCCCCTATATCGGGAGCAGCACGGGCAATTCCGTCTTGGAGCTTGCGTTCGGGTATAACGGCGTTTCCCGGTTGACGGGAGATCGGAATCCCGGAGGCTCGGGAGGCGGCGTAGGTTTCGGAGGCGGGCGCGGCATCGGTCCCGGAGGATTCGAGCGCGCAGGTCAGGGCGAACGCGCGGGCCAGGCCGATGGCACCGATCCTTCCGATCAAGTCGGCGCGCGCAACGAACCGTCGTTCCAAGGCGGCGTGAACGGATTGCCGGGCGCGGCGGCAATGGGAGGCTTCGGAGCAAACGGCGACTTCGGAGGAGGCTCCGGCGGCATGTTCGGCACCGGGGAGGAAGGCCCGCTGCGATTGTTCCAGTCCGAGCTGTCCGGCCAAGCGAGCTGGCTCGTGCCGTTCGCGGCGCTTGGCGCGATCGCGTTGCTATGGGGGCTGTCGTTCCGCCAGCTAACAGCCAAGCAAGAGGAAACGATTTTCTGGCTCGCGTGGCTCGTGCCGGTCATGGGATTTTTCAGCGTCGCTGGATTTTTCCATCCGTATTACCTCATCATGATGGGGCCTCCGATCGCCGCGCTCGTCGGCGGAGGTTGGTCGGAGCTGCGCCGGCTGTTCCGGGAATCGGCGGGTTGGAGGTCGGCGTTGTTGCCGGTCGCGATCGCCGCGACGACTTCGTTCGCCTGGATCGTCATTCAACCGAACGACGACCGGATCGGGCACGGCTGGTCGATCGTCGTTCTGTTCGGCGGCTTGCTCGTCGGATTGATTCTGGCGATCAGCCAGTGGAGCAAGCAAGCTTGGGCGCGCCGGGCGGCTTGGTTCGGCCTCGTTCTTATGCTGGCCGGTCCGCTGTATTGGTCGCTTACTCCTATCGTTTACGGGCAGAACAGCATGCTTCCGCAAGCCGGGTTTTCTTCGGAAGGAAGAGGCCAAGGCGCGATAGGGGGAGGCTCCGGACAGCCGGGAGGAGGGCAAGGCGGCGCGAACGTATCGCTGCTGTCGTATTTGCGGACGCATAACACGGGCGAGACGTACTTGTTCGCGGCGCAGAATTACGGCACGGCGGCACCTTACATTATCGACGAACGCGAGAAAGTCGTCACGTTGAACGGTTTCTCCGGAGGGGACCGGCCGTACTCGGCGGAGACGCTCCGAGCGCTCGTCGCTTCGGGCAAGGTGAAGTACTTCCTTATCGGCGAAGGGATGGGCGGTCCCGGCGGAGGACAGCGCGGAAGCTCGGAGCTGACGGCATGGATCCAAGAGAACGGGACGGAAATTCCATCGTCGGAGTGGGGCGAATCCGCATCCGCGAACGGGAACGCCGGAGGAAGAGGCGGCTTCGGCTTCGGCAACGCGATGAAGCTTTACGAGGTGTCGGCTGGGCGCTAAGGCGAAACCGAACAGCACTTATGAACCGTCGCTCTTCTACGGCTGTAGTCAGACGAAACCAATTTAGGCTAACTATCCGTCGCTCTTCTGCGACTGTAGTCAGCCGAATCCGAATTGCGCTAACCATCCGTCTTCTTCGGTGACTATAGTTAGGCGAAACCAATTTACGCTAACGCCCCGTGCTCTTGTGTTACTGTCGCTTTTTCCCCATCTCCCAAACTAAAAAACGCCCCAACGACGCCTTCCGGCGAATCGTTGGGGCGTTTTCTCATCCTAGCTGCAATTATGCCTGAAGGTCCGAAGCGACGAACAACAGCCGCTTGTTCAAGAAGGCGACAATGGCGCAGCAGGCGTAGAGGACGGCGGAGACCGTCAGCGCGGATTGCACGCCGAGCCAGTCTGTCAGGCCGGCCATGAGCAGCGCCGAGATGCCGAACGTCGCGTAGGCGAGCGTTCCTTTGGCCGCGAACGCTTGAGGCAGCAAGCCAGGCTCGACCGACCGCTGGAACAGCGTCCGTTGCGCGATGTCGCGCAGCTGGAACGCGGGTCCCATCAGGAAGTTTAGCAATAGCGCGGCGATCGGCAAGTGGATCCAAGCAAAGCTGAACGTCAAAGCGCTGAAGCCGATCGAACCGTATAGAATCGTATGGCCGAGCCTGCGATCGACCCAACGGGATAGCGCGATGCCGAACAAACCGCCGACGAACGCGCCGAGAAGGTAGCTGGCATTGATGTACCCCCACCAGTCCTCTCCCCGGTGGAGAAGCTCTTTGACGTAGACGAGCATGACGCCCCCGACGAAAATGCCTCCCGCCAAGCCTTCGAACAGCTCGAGCATGGAGACGACCCGCAAGGCGGGGATGCGCCAAAGAACGAGCCAGCCTTCCTGCAGCTTTTGTCGGACGGATTTCGGCTTCTCCGCCGGAACCGCATCGCCCGCGACTTCCCCGAACTTTCGTTCCGCGCCCACTTCGAGCTTCCGCTCCGCATCGTCCCTGAGCTTTCGCTCCGAATCGTCACCGTGCTTCAACTCCGCTTTGTCCCCAAGCGTTCCTTCCGCGGAGACGACTTCGGCCCTCTCGCGAATGAAAGCCATGGCGACGGTCGCGATCGCGAACAACGCGAAAGTCGTCCACATGACGTTCCGCGCGCCGATGGCGACGAGCAGCGTCGCGCCGAGCGCCCAACCGGCAAGCCGCACGGATTGTTCGATCATGGAGAGCAGGCTGTTCGCTTTCAGCAGCCGATGTTCGTCGACGAGCCTCGGCACGATGGCGTTCTTGGCGGGCAGAATCCAAGCTTCCAGCCAAGAGAGCAGCAGCACGAAAGCGAGAACGACCGGCGGCGCGATCGAGTCGGACGAGGCAACCATAACCAAAGTCAACGAAAGCAAGAGCGCGGTTTGGAAAGCTTGCGCGTACACGAGAAGTTTTCTGAGCGGGAATTTTTCTATCGCGAGCGGAGCGAGAAAACCGCTGACGAGATTGGCGACGCAGCGAAGGAACGGAATCATGGCGGTATAGGCCGCGGAGAAGGTCGCGTCGTATAGTAAAGTAATCAAAGCGACGATATAGAGCGTGTCGCCCAAGGCGGATAGCGATTGCCCCGTCCAGAGCAATCGGAAAGCGTATTTAGGCATGGCGAATAACCCCCTTGTTTCGTGGCGTCGACGTTCGATCGGATGATTTTCATGTTGCGGGGGGCGGGTTATTCGCGGTTTTTACAACGGGATTCCTCTTTTCCGTATCGGGCTTCCATATAGTTGAAAGCTAACAGAAAAATCGACCCCCGTAAAGGGATGGTCGGGTCGGGGTCGCTTCGGAGGGCTGCAGTTGCTTGCGAGACAACTTATGCCGCCCATGGAAAAGGTCTCCGTCGGAAAGAGGTGCAACAAAGCGTTTGCCGTTGCCGTTTAAGTAGTAATGATAAATCGAACCGGAGGGTCAATGAACATGAAAAAGATAACGATAGCCTGCGCGCTGCTTGCCGTCTTGCTAGCCGGTTGCGGCGAACGCAACGCCTCTCAAGAGCAAATCGCCGGAAATAGTCCTTCCGCGTCCGCTGCTCCCGAAGAGGAGCTCGCGCCGATGCCGGATGGCGGTCTCGATCCCGTCATGGAGAAACTGAAAGAGCGCGCTAACGAGTTGGCGAAGAAACAGGACATGGCCATACTATGGTACGGCGCGGGGGCGGGCGAGATGATCGAGATGAACGTCCGGAGCTATGGAGATATCGAGCATAAGCTAACGGACAAGGAGCTCGACGCGTTTATGATAAGCCTGTTCGAATGGAACGGCGAGCCTTTTCCGATTAAGATGACCGTCAGCGAATGCTGCGGAGATGAACTGGGCCCGCTTGGCGTCGTGACCGAGATCGACATGGAAAGAAACCGGATCCTCGTCGTGAGCGCCACGGAGAAGAACGGCAATACGGAAGATCCGGCCGCCGTATGGATCGGATTGACGGACGACGCGAAAGTGTACGTGGACGGCAAACCCGCCCCGCGCGAATTCGACGAGTCTCTCATCGGGAAGGAAGCCCGGGCATGGACGACAGGTATCGTAGAACAGTCATATCCAAGCCAGGTCACCGGCATCAAAGTGATGATCGGTTAGTCGATCATACCGTCCTTGGAAGAAGCGGTCGTTACTCGCCGCTCAAGCCTTTACAAATAATCCTCCACGATCCGCCGAACGCGTTCCAGCCCTTCCCACATGTTTCCGGGACCGTCGTAGACGAGCACGTACGAGCCTTCGTATCCCGAGTCGCGGACCGCGTCTAGACAGAGACGGAATTCGGCTTCGTCCGGCATGCCGTTTCCGTCGAAGATCGCTTTGGCGTGCACCGACAAGCTATAGGGCAGCGTCATGGCGAGTTCCTCGTATTTGCTCGGACCGGAGAAATTGCCGAAGTCGGTAATCATGCGCAGAGGCCATCTTCCTGCTCTCGCGGCTTCGAGCAGCTTCAAGCAGTTCGTACCTTTGGACGTCAGCGGCTTAAAGTTTTCCGTGACGACTTTTACGCCGAGCGGCTCGGCATACGCGAACAACTTCGACAACGCAACTGCCGAACGGCCGATCGCGGCCTCGTCATCGGGAGACGCTTCCCCCGCGACGATCCGGATTTTGCGCGCGCCGCAGCGCGCGGCGACGTCGATCCATTCCCGGAACAGCCTCATGTCGGCCGATAAACGCGCCTCGTCCTCCGTCGTTAAGTCGCCGTAGTCGAGCAGCAGCGTATCGAACGAGATGCCGACATCGGAGAAGGCATCCCGCAATTCGATTAAATAATCCCCGTTCGTCGACGGAAAATGAAAATGGCAGATTTCGACGGCGCCGTATCCCCTTCGGGCGGCTTCGGCCGGCAGCTCCAACAACGTAAGTTCCTGAGGTTGATCTTGGATGTTCGTGCGATGCGCGCCGGCTTCCGAATCCCAAGCGGTCCAGCGAAGCGGGCCGAGCAGGCGGTGCAAGCTCCATGTGCTAACGGATAAATAAGACATCGTTCAGCCTTCTTTCCGCGGAAGAGGATCGATCGCGACCTGAGGGTACTCGAGCTTGAGCTTGTTCAGCGCGGACACGATGATTTTCAGCACGAGATAATCCCGGAACCAGCGGTTGTTCGCCGGCACGACGTGCCAAGGGTTCGTTTTCGTCCCCGTCGCTTTGAATGCCGCTTCGTAAGCTTTCATGTATTCGTCCCAGTAATGGCGCTCCTGCAGATCGCTCGGATCGAACTTCCATCGCTTCTCAGGATTTTCCATCCGTTCGTTGATCCTCTTCAATTGAAACTCGGGAGAGATATGAAGGAAGATTTTGACGAGCGTCGTGCCGTTGTCCGCGAGCATCTTCTCGAAATGTTGAATGTGCTTGAGGCGGCCGGCGGCCGTCTCTTTGTCGATCCGGCCGTGAACGCGGGTGATGAGCACGTCCTCGTAATACGATCGGTTGAACGACACGATGTAGCCTTTGGCGGGCGTCACTTTGTGGGCGCGCCATAAGAAATCGCGAGCCGCTTCGTCGCCCGTCGGCTGCTTGAAGCTCTCCGCGCGGAAGCCTTGCGGGTTCAGCCCGGCGAGCACCTTCTTGACGACGCCGTCCTTGCCGCTGCAGTCCATCCCCTGGAACAACACGAGAACGCCGTTCGTTTTCGAAGCGTACAGCCGCTCTTGAATGTCCTGCAGCTCTTCCTTCAGCTTGGCGAAGCTTTCCTCGATCTCGTCTTTGCCCGTAAAGCCCGCCGTGTCTTCGGGATCGTAGTCCTTCAAGGAAACTTTCTTCTTCTCGTCCAGACGATATGAATCCAGCATGCGCATCGCTCCCCGCTATCGGATGAAAGGCCGTTCTACTTCTTTCTATAGTAGACCAAGTTTCCAGCAATTGCTAACCCCGATTAAGGCGTAACTTTCCTGTATTTTGTCACGGCCGCGTGAACCCGTTACAATGGATGGAACGAGGAATGTCCGTGCAAAGGTGGCGCTTCATAAGATGTCTTTATACTATTACTTGACCGCGAGCAGCGAGGAAGAGAACGAGCTGCGCCGGATGGAAGCTAGGGCCCTGTTCGGGACGGAGGGAGGAGGCGGCGCGCTGCTGAGCGAGGCGAAGATCGATCCGAGCCGAAGTCCGTTCCTGAAGCTGAGGGTGGACGTTCGGTTCGAGGCGGCCGATCTGAGCGGAATCGCGGAACAAGCGGCGACGCTGGATCTTGCGGGAGCGACGTTCAAGGTGCTTGCGCTGGACAACGGGGCGACGGGAGAAGACGGAAAGTTCGATTACGGGGAAAAAAGGGCGATGGAGCGGGAGATCGGCGGACGGATGAGAGGGACGGCGGACATGCGCGAGCCGGATCGGATCTTCGGCTTCGCGCGGGCGGGCGGCAGGTGGCTGTTCGGCGAATGCGCCATGGGCGAAGCCGTCTGGCTTAGGCATAACGACAAACCGCGGAAGTACTCGACCGCCTTGAGCACGAGGGTCGCTAGAGCGGTCGCGAATATCGCGGTGCCGCGGCCGGAAGGCGTACGGGCGATCGATCCGTGCTGCGGCATCGGAACGGTGCTCGTGGAGGCGAGATCGATGGGCATCGACATCGTCGGACGGGAGATCAATCCGCTGGCGGCGACGGGAGCGCGGGAGAACCTGGCCTATTTCGGCTACGGCGATACGAAGGTGACGCTGGGGGACATGAGGGAAATCGAGGAAACGTACGACGTCGCGATCGTCGATCTGCCTTACAATTTGTGCTCCGTCTTGCCGGACGGGGAGAAGCTGGCGATGCTCCGGAGCGCCCGGCGATTCGCGCGACGGGTCGTTCTGGTTACGGTCGAAGACGTCGACCGATTCGTCGCCGGTGCGGGCTTCGCGATCGTAGACCGCTGCGGGGTCAGCAAGGGTAAGTTCGTCCGCACCGTTCTCGTTTGCGAATGAGCGGCATTTTAACGGATCGGAGAGACAGGGGTTAATCTCCCCTTTATCCCTCCGATCTCAACGCAAAGCTTCTTCGGCTTGCAATGGAAGCCGAAGACGTGTTTGCTTGGAGTAAAGGATTGAAATTCCGGTCCGTTTCGTCCACAATGGATGGAAAGAAAACTTAGCGAATGACGAGGAGAGAGACAACGATGAAATACATAAGCACGAGAGGGCGGGTCGCGCCGATCGGCTTTATCGATATGTTCCTGATGGGGCTCGGGGAAGACGGGGGCCTGATCGTTCCCGAGACGATTCCAACCGTGTCTCAGGAGCGGCTTGAAAGCTGGTCGGGGCTTAGCTTCCAACACCTTATGTTCGAGATCGTCTCCTTGTACGCGAACGGCGAAATTCCCGACGCCGACCTGAAGAAGCTCATTCAAGACAGCTACGCCGGCTTTACGAGCCCGGACGTGCTTCCGTTAACGACGTTAAACGACTCGTTAAGCGTCATGGAGCTGTTCCACGGCCCGACGTTCGCCTTCAAGGACGTCGCCCTTCAGCTGATGGGCAACCTGTACGCTTACGTGGCGAAGCAACGGAACGAGATCATCAACATTCTCGGCGCGACTTCGGGAGACACGGGCGCGTCGGCGATCAGCAGCGTCCGGGGCAAAGATGGCATCCGGATCTGCATTCTGCATCCGAACGGCAAAGTCAGCCGCGTGCAAGAGCTGCAAATGACGACGGTGCAGGACGATAACGTCCTGAATCTGTCGGTCAACGGCAACTTCGACGATTGCCAAGGGATTATCAAGGAATTGTTCGCGGATCTGCCGTTCAAGTCCAAGTACCACCTTCGGGCGATTAACTCCATTAACTTCGTGCGCATTCTGGCGCAGTCGGTGTATTATTTCTACGCCTACCTGCAACTGCCGAAGGAGAAGCGCGCGAACGGAGTCAGCTTCAGCATTCCGACCGGCAACTTCGGCAATATTTTCTCGGGCATGCTGGCGAAGAAGATGGGCGTTCCGATCAACCAGCTGCTCTTGGCGACGAACGAGAACAACATTCTCGAGCGCTTCATCCGCGAAGGCGTGTACAAGCCGGAAGGCTTCCGCATGACGCACAGCCCGTCGATGGACATTCAAGTGGCGAGCAATTTCGAGCGTTACTTGTATTATTTCCTCGGAGAAGACGCGGTCGAAGTATCCGCCCGCATGGAGCGATTCAAGTCCGAGGGACGGTTGACGTTCTTGCCGGAGGAAGTCGCCCGCATTCAACGCGATTTGTCCGCTTACGGCGTCGGCAACGACGAGTGCCTGCAGACGATTCGTTCTTATAAGGACGAATACGGCTATTTGCTGGATCCGCACTCCGCTTGCGGCATCGCGGCTTACGAGCGCGCGGGAGCGCCAGACGCGGGAACGTTCGTGTCGCTCGCGACGGCGCATCCGGCCAAGTTCGACGAAGCGATTCGCCTGCTCGGCATCGAGCAGCAGTTCCCGGAGCGGATCCAAGAGCTGTTCGACAAGCCGCAACGCCAGACCGTCGTCGACAACGCGAAAGTGGAAATCGCGAAGCAGCTGGAAAGCTTTTTCGTTTAATCTTTTAATTAGGTACATTCACAAAAATTAAATGTTCAAAAAGTTCGGTTTTCAGCACCGAGAAGGTTGGATGAAGCTAGGGAATGAGGATCGGAGCGTAGGCAAACCTACGTGAGAACCGGAAGTCCCGTGCAGCATTCAAGATTCGACGTCGAATAAGCTTCCTGATTGACTTCGTGATCATAATCGGACTTTTTGAACTACCACTCGGGGGGAATGGTTTTGTTGATCGGAGCAGTGGAGGCCGGAGGCACGAAGTTCGTGTGCGGCATCGGCAATGAGAAGGGCGAGGTGCTCGACCGGGTAAGCTTCCCTACGGAGCAACCGGAGAAGACGCTCGCGCAAGTGATCGACTATTTTAAGGACAAGCCTATCGAAGCGCTCGGCATCGGTTCCTTCGGACCGATCGACATCGATCGGGCGAGCCCGACTTACGGCAGCGTCACGACGACGCCGAAGCCGGGCTGGGCGAACTACCCGGTGCTGCCGGAGCTGCGCAAGGCGATCGGCGTGCCGATCGGCTGGGACACGGACGTGAACGCGGCGGCGCTCGGCGAAGCGACTTGGGGCGCGGCGCGAGGCCTCGATAGCTGCATGTATTATACGATCGGCACGGGCGTCGGCGTCGGCGTCTTCGCCGAAGGCAAACTCGTGCACGGCATGGTTCACCCGGAAGGCGGACACGTGCTGACGCGTCGCCATCCGGAAGATACGTACGGGGGCAAGTGCCCGTATCACGGCGATTGCCTGGAAGGCATGGCAGCCGGTCCGGCGATCGAAGCCCGTTGGGGGGTCAAAGGCCACGAACTCGCCGCCGATCACCCGGCTTGGGAGATGGAAGCCTTCTACATCGGGCAAGCGATCTCGAGCGCGGTGCTGTTGTTGTCCCCGAAGAGGATCATCCTCGGCGGCGGCGTCATGCATCAGATGCACCTGTTTCCGCTCGTCCGCGAGCAGGTGCGGAACAACTTGAAAGGCTACGTCGTCGCGGCTTCGTTGGAAAGCGGCATCGACGAATACATCGTTCCGCCGGGCCTCGGCGACAACGCCGGCCTGTGCGGCTCGATCGCGCTCGGCCTGCAAGCGCTTCGCGAAGCGCGTTAAGCAGCAGTTAGACCTCGGCGTTTCGAGCCGAGGTCTTTTTATATGCCGACAGACGCTAACCGCGTTCGTGAATAAGGCATAAGATGGGAATGTTATTGACAGTCTACCGCTTTGTCATGGATACTATATATGAGCAAGTATTCATATGTTATTGTTAAAGCGAGGAAACCAACATGAGCGATCCGCGTTCTCACGAGCATCGTCCCGACGATCATAGCTCTTCATGCAATCATGATCACGATCAAGGCCATGCGCACGAGGCCTCCGCCGGCAAGTCTCGTCGCCGGCAAGGCGGACATTCGCATACGCACGGCCACGGCCATCACCATCACGGCCATGGCGGCCATAGCCACCATCATTACGGCGACGCGCGCGAAGGGAACAAGCGCGGGCTGACGATCGCGCTGCTCATTACCGGCGCGATCCTGATTCTCGAATTCGCGGGCGGTCTGATCACGAACAGCTTGGCGTTGCTGTCCGATTCCGGCCATATGCTCAGCGACGCCAGCTCTCTCGCGCTTAGCCTCGTCGCGCTCTGGTTCACGACGAAGCCCGCCTCCCCCCGCAAGACGTTCGGCTTCCACCGCTTCGAAATTTTGGCCGCGCTCTTTAACGGAGCGACGCTGTTCGTCGTCGCCGGTTTTATTCTCTGGGAAGCGATCCGCAGGTTCTCCGCTCCGCCGGAAGTATCCAGCCTGTCCATGATTCTGATCGCTTGCGTCGGTCTGGTCGCCAACCTGATGAGCGCGTTCGCCCTTATGAGGCAAGGCGACGTGAAGAACAATATCAACTTGCGAAGCGCGTACCTGCATGTTCTCGGCGACGCGCTCGGTTCGGTCGGGGCGGTGGCGGCGGGCCTCATCATGCTCGTTACCGATTGGTACATCGCGGACCCGATCATCAGCGTATTCGTTTCCCTGTTGATCTTGCGTTCCGCGTGGGGCGTCATGACGCATACCGTTCACGTCCTCATGGAAGGAACGCCGTTCGGCGTCGATCAAGCCGAAGTGAAAGAGGCGCTCGTCGCCATCGAAGGCGTAACGGACATTCACGACCTGCATATTTGGACGATTACGTCGGGAATGGACGCGCTCAGCTGCCATCTTCTCGTCGAAGACGGCGCTCAAGCCCAACGCATTTTGCAGCAAGCGATAGGCTTGCTCGAGCAGTCATTCGGCATCGGCCACGCGACGATCCAGATCGAGACGGCGGATATCCGTCATCCGGTGCTTTCGGTATAGATAGAAGAAGCGCGTTTCCTCTTTACGGGGCAACGCGCTTGATTTTTTCACCCCGATAGCGGGTAGTAGGAAGATGAGAAGAATAATTAGCGTTTTCTCACGTTTTTCTAAGAAAGAGTCAAAAACGTTCTGGCGGCCGCGTTTGCTCTCTCCTTGGTAAAATATCGGGCAAATTCGTTATGTTATAGTAATCCCAACAGCAAGGTTGGACGAAAGAGGACAACTAGAACTGCTTGGAGGAATTATAATATGAAGAACCCTTTGACGATAAAACTATTACTGGCATTCGGCATCGCGGCAACGGGATTGTTCGGCTCGATGGCCGGACACGCGCCGAAGGCGAGCGCGGCGACGCAGCAATCGCTCGACCTGATCTCGTTCGGCAAGACGTTCCAAGGGACCCCGTACCAATACGGTGCGACGGCAGGCGTTACATACGCGTTCGATTGCTCCTCGTTCGTGCAATACATTTTCGGCAAGTTCGGCATCGACCTGCCGAGAACGTCGGTCTCCCAAGCGTATACGGGAGAAAAAATCGACAAGGCGTACTTAAGCGTCGGAGATCTCGTTTTCTTCCGAACGAACGGCTACAGCATCAGCCATGTGGCGATCTACGCGGGAGGCGGCAAAATCCTGCACTCGAGCAGCAGCCAAGGCGTCACCGTATCGAACATGAACACGAGCTATTGGAGCAACGCCTACGCATTCGCCCGTCGCGTCCTATAAGGTTTATCGGCATAAAACAAGGAGCAGCTCATCCGAGCTGCTCCTTTGCTGTCTTTAAGTATTCCGATTACTTGTCGAGCGCCGTCCGAAAGCTTTCTCGAGGTAGGTCCTGCAAATATTGGCTGATAGCTCTCTTTCCTTCAATTTAATTGGAAATTAAGGGGTGCTTGTATCGAAAGGCAGAAGAAATTAGATTATAATAAGGTTGTCGTCCGTTTTTTGAAACTTTGCGGACGACTGACCGTAAATGAAATAGCGTTAACGAAAATAATAATCATGGGACATGGAAGGGAGTTCTCACCCGAAATGACGATATCTCTCGTAAAAGGACAGAAAATCGATTTGACGAAAGGCAACGCCGGGCTCACGAAACTTGTCGTAGGCCTAGGTTGGAATCCCGTGGAGAAGAAGGGCTTCTTCGGCTCCAAGAAAGTCGACATCGACTGCGACGCTTCCGCGCTGCTGCTCGACGAGAACGGCAAGCTTCAAGGAAAGAACCTCGTGTGCTTCCATAACCTGAAAAGTCCGGAAGGCTCCGTCGTTCACTCCGGCGACAACCGGACGGGCGAAGGCGATGGCGACGACGAGCAAATTAACATCGATCTTCCGCGCGTACCCGCGAATATTCATAAAATCTTGATGGTCGTGAACATCTACGACTGCGTGAACCGCAAGCAAGACTTCGGCATGATCTCGACCGCGTACATTCGCGTGCTCAACCAATCGAACAACGAGGAATTGGTGCGCTTCAATCTGACGGACAGCTACGCCGGCAAAACGGCGTTGATCGTCGGAGAAATCTACCGCCATAACGGAGAATGGAAATTCAACGCGATCGGCGAAGGCGCTAACGCGCCTCACGTGGACTTGCTCGCCCGCACTTATCAGTAATAACGGCAAGCGCAACGACAATACAATGACGAGAAGAGGGATTTTCGAATGTCGATCAGTTTATCCAAAGGCCAGAAAATCGATCTCACCAAAACGAACCCGGGACTGACGAAAGTGCTCGTCGGCCTCGGCTGGGACACGAACAAGTATGACGGAGGCAAGTCGTTCGATTTGGATTCGTCCGTTTTCTGCTTGAACGCGGGCGGCAAAGCGCCATCCGAGAAAGACTTCATCTTCTACAACAACCTTCAGAACGCCAGCGGTTCGGTCGTTCATACGGGCGATAACCTGACGGGCGAAGGCGACGGCGACGACGAGCAAGTAAAAGTGAACCTGGCGACGGTACCGGCGGACATCGAGAAAATCGCATTCTGTATCACGATTCACGAAGCGGCGGATAGAGGGCAGAACTTCGGCCAAGTGACGAACGCGTTCGTGCGCATCGTCAGCGAAGATTCCGGCGCCGAGCTGATCCGTTACGACCTCGGCGAAGACTTCTCCGTCGAGACGGCGATCGTCGTCGGCGAGCTATACCGCCACGGCGGCGAATGGAAATTCAACGCGGTCGGCAGCGGGTATAAAGACGGACTCGCGGGCTTGTGCAAAGACTTCGGATTGATGTAAATTGTGAGTTCAAAAAGTTCGGTTTTCAGCACCGAGAAGGTTGAAAGAAGCTAGGGAATGAGGATCAGAGCGTAGGAGAACCTACGTGAGAACCGGAAGTCCCGGCTGAATTCAAGATTCGATGCCGAAACAGCTTCTCGAGTGGCTTCGTGATCAAAATCGGACTTTTTGAACATCTACTAAGCGATCGAGAGGGACCGCCGGATCGGCAAAGCCGCGGTTCCCTCTTTTTAATTGAAGGAGGCGCTGGAAAATGGCGGTTAATTTGTCCAAAGGGCAAAAGGTCGACTTGACCAAGACCAATCCCGGGCTCGTGAAAGTGAAAGTCGGACTCGGCTGGGACACGAACAAGTATGACGGAGGAAGCGCGTTCGACCTTGACGCGTCCGCGTTCTGCCTGAACGCGAACGGCAAAGTGAACTCCGAGCGCGACTTCATGTTCTATAACAACAAAAGCGGCGCGAACGGCGGCATCGTGTTGTCCGGCGATAACACGACAGGCGAAGGCGCGGGCGACGACGAGACGATGTCGATCGATTTGTCCCTGATTCCGGCGGACATTCATAAGATTGCCTTCTGCATTACGATTCACGATGCTTCGGCGCGCAGCCAGAAC
Organism: Cohnella suwonensis; assembly: GCF_042655365.1. NCBI lineage: Bacteria > Bacillati > Bacillota > Bacilli > Caryophanales > Paenibacillaceae > Cohnella > Cohnella suwonensis. The sequence goes on from NZ_JBHSMH010000033.1 coordinate 19,442, forward strand.
TTCGGCCAAGTGGCCAACGCTTACGCCCGCGTCTTCACGGAAAGCGGCGAAGAGCTGATCCGATACGACCTCGGCGAAGATTTCTCCATCGAGACGGCGGTCGTCGTGGCGGACTTGTACCGCCATAACGGCGAATGGAAGTTCAGCGCGGTCGGCGGCGGCTATCGCGACGGCCTGGGCGGCTTGTGCCGCGACTTCGGCGTTCAAGTGTAAAATAGAAGTTCAAAAAGTTCGGTTATCAGCACCGAGAAGGCGGAGTTCCGATGACGATCAGCTTATCCAAAGGCCAAAGAATCGACTTGACGAAGACGAACCCGAGCCTGAAGAACGCGATCCTCGGACTCGGGTGGGACACGAACAAATACTCGGGCGGGCAGGCGTTCGACTTGGACGCCTGCGCCTTCCTCCTGCACGAGAACGGCAAGGCGAACGGCATCGAGGATTTCGTGTTTTACAACAACCTGTCCGCATACGGCGGAGCGGTCGTCCATTCCGGAGATAACCGGGACGGGGAAGGCGACGGGGACGACGAGCGAATCAAGCTGAACTTCTCGAAAATTCCGCCCGGCATTCACCGGATCGGCATTACCGTTACGATCCACGAAGCGCAGCAACGCAACCAAAATTTCGGCCAAGTGTCGAACGCGTTCGTTCGTTTGTTGGACGAGCATACGAAAGCGGAAATTCTCCGCTTCGATCTCGGAGAGGACTTCTCGGTCGAGACGGCGGTCGTCGTGTGCGAGCTTTACCGGCACGGCGGGGAATGGAAGTTCCAGGCGGTCGGCTCGGGCTTCACGGGCGGATTGTCCGCATTGGCGCGCAATTACGGGCTCGACGCCCAATAAGGTTGCGACGGAATCGGAAGCTCGGGGCGATACGACGGTACGTACACCTCGATTGGAACAGGCGGAGGCTAGGGAGCCTCAGCATGGCCGCCTAGGGCATCGATCTCGATATCGGCTGCCTGTTCGAGTTGAAGGAGACGCGATTGTCGTCTTTCATTCGGAGGATTAGGAAGTATTAGTTTCGGCCGCTTATGCTCATCTGATCCCTACGCAAAGCTTCTCCGACGTCCGAAGGACGCCGAAGGCGTGTTTGCTCGGTTGCGGGAAAACAAAATAAATCGCTAGGTATTTTACCAGCTAGATTGGCAGGGGGAGCAATATGAACGAGTTTTTTCAAAGTTTCATAGATAACTTTTCGAGTTTCTTTAACTGGGAGCATATGTCTTCGTTGTTGGCGGAGCCGTCCACTTGGGGCATTATCGGCACGTTGGTCATTCTGGAGGGCTTGCTGTCCGCGGACAACGCGCTCGTGCTCGCGGTCATGGTTCGCCATCTTCCGAAGGACCAGCAGAAGAAAGCGTTGTTCTACGGCATTATCGGCGCCTATATATTCAGGTTCCTGGCCATCGGGATCGGCACTTATTTGGTTAAGATCACATGGATCAAAGTCGCGGGCGGTCTCTACTTGCTCTGGATCGCGTTAAGCAACCTGTTCCATCTCGAATTCGCTCTGGCGAAAGTCGGCGGCTTGAAGATGCTGCCTTACATTCGCCGCAAGGGCGGAGAAGAGGAAGAAGGGGAAGTCGAGAACAAGAGCTTCGGCTTCTGGCGTACCGTGATCGCTGTCGAAGCGATGGACATCGCGTTCAGCATCGATAGCGTGCTCGCGGCGTTCGGCGTCAGCGAAGAAGTGTGGGTTCTATTCCTCGGAGGCATTCTCGGCGTGCTCATGATGCGCGGCGTCGCCCAAGTGTTCCTGAAATTGATCGAGAAGTTCCCGGAACTGGAGAAAGCGGCGTTCATCCTGATCGTCGTCATCGGCGGCAAAATGATCGCGGGCGCGTTCCACTACGAGCTGCCGCACGTCGTGTTCTTCCCGGTCTTGATCGCGATCTTCGTCGGCACGATGATCTTCAGCGTTCTGAGAAGAAAGAACGCAGCTTCGCAAGACGTATCGAAATCCGCATGATCGTAGGCTAGCGCAAGCAACCTCAGAGTACAAACGATCGTATATCCCTCATAAAGCTATGAGGGATATTTTGCACTAATGGGGGTGAGGATGAATGAGATATTTCGATTATTTAACGCAAGAGCAGGAAAACGAGATTTTCCATCACCTCCCAAGCACGTTCGGCAATCGCGACGACAAAGACGTGCTCGCGTACGCGATAGGCGCGGCGCTGTACATGCCCGCCGTCCGCAAGACGATCGCCGAGGACATCGCGAGCCGCAAGATCAAAGGACTCGCCTCCGTCGTCATCGACTTGGAAGACGCGGTCGGCGACCATCAGGTCGAGCAGGCGGAACTCGGTTTATGCGAGACGTTGGACAAGCTCCAAGGCTATTTGGACCGAGGGACGATCGCTCCCGATTCCTTGCCTCTGCTATTCGTTCGCGTCCGTTCCCCGGAGCAATTCCGGAAAATGCTTGCGCTGCTGTCGGATCAAGTCGCTCTCGTCACGGGCTTCGCTTTTCCGAAGTTCACGGCCGAAGCGGGCAGGAAATATTTCGCCCTATTGGACGACTACAACCGGTCCAAGGACCCGATGGCGCCGCTGCTATACGGCATGCCGATCTTGGAAACGCCAGACGTCATCTATCGGGAGAGCCGGCTCACTTCGTTGATCGCCATTCAGGACGTCTTGATCGAATACCGGGACTACGTGCTCAACGTGCGGATCGGAGCGACGGACTTCTCCAGCCTGTTCGGGCTGCGGCGCAATCCGGACATGACGATCTACGATATCGCCGTCATCCGGGACTGCGTGGCGGACATCATTAACGTGTTCGGCAGGGAAGGCCAATCCTTCGTCATTTCCGGTCCTGTCTGGGAGTATTTCAAGAGCGACCGGGTGCTGAAGCCGCAGCTTCGCCAGACGCCGTTCACGGAATCGATGGGCGAGGACGGCGTGCGGCTGCGCATGTCTTATCTCGACCGTTACGTGGACGGGCTGATCCGGGAAGTCGCGTACGACAAGGAGAACGGCATCGTCGGCAAGACGATCATCCATCCTTCCCATCTGCTGCCGGTTCAAGCGATGTACGTCGTGACGCACGAAGAGTATATCGACGCGATGAGCATCATCTCGAATAGCGGCGGCGGACTCGGCGTCATGAAGAGCGAATACGAGAACAAGATGAACGAAATCAAGCCGCATCTGAGCTGGTCCCGGCGGATCATCAGCAGAGCCAAAGTATTCGGGGTGTTACATGAGAAGCACAATTTCATCAACCTGCTCGCCGACGCGGAGCGGACGGGAGCGCTTGTATAATATCGCGGGCGATCTGGAGGTCGGCGTTACCGTCGTCTCCAATCCGTTCGGGCTCGAGTTGGACGATCTATTCGGGATGGCCGCCAGAGTCAACAAGAAACGCGGATTCCTATTCGTCAGCAAGGTGCTCGGCAAACATATCGCGGTTCATCCCGCGTTGTCTCTCGCCTCGGCCGCGTTGCTCGGCGAGTTGTACGCGACGTCCGTTCTCGGCCGCGCCGCGCGGGTCGGGGAGGAGGCCGTACGGGCGGCGTTCGGCGGCGATCGCGACCGCGCGGACGAGCTATACCGCCGGTTGACGGAGGACGTCGTTCCTTTGGCGGAGCCGACGCTGTTCATCGGCTTCGCGGAGACGGCGACGGCGCTCGGACACGGGATGTTCGCCGCGTTCGGGGGGGAAGCCGCCTACTTGCACACGACGAGGGAACAGATCGGCGGACTGACGCCGTTCATCCGTTTCGAGGAAGAGCATTCCCATGCGACCGCGCACCGTTGCTACGCGCTTGACGAACGGTTGTTCCGCCAAGCGTCCCGGATCGTCCTCGTCGACGACGAGATGACGACGGGCAGAACGTCCCTTAACATCATTAATGAACTTCACTTCGCGTTCGGGCAGCGCGATTTCGTGCTCGCGAGCCTGCTCGACTGGCGTTCCGCGGAAGATCGGGCGCGCGTATCCGAGCTGGAAAAGGAACTGGGCATCGGCATTCGCTGCGTATCGCTTCTGGAAGGGACGATCTCGGTATCCGGTTCTCCGGTCGAGGAAGACGAAGGCTCCGCCGTTGCGGCGTCAAGGCCGGAACGAAGCGGGATCATCGATCGGATTGACGTCTCGGAATTATTCGCGCATGTCGCTACGGGCGCGTCGCCGGCCTACTTGAAACATACCGGCAGGTTCGGTCACGAAGCGGGCGGCGGGAACACGGCGCTCGATCTCGAGATCGCCGAAGCGGCGAAGACGCTAGCGGCGGTCCGGACGGGGCGCCGCGTCGTCTGCGTTGGCACGGGCGAGTTCATGTACGTGCCGATGCGTATCGCCGCGCTGTTGGGCGAAGGAGCCGTGTTTCAATCGACGACGAGAAGCCCGATCCATCCGAGCCGTTCGGACGGTTATGCGGTGTCGTCGGCATACCGGTACGATTCTCCGGACGATCCGGACGTGACGAACTTCGTCTATAACATCGAGCCGGGCCAATATGACGAGGCATTCGTCTTCGTCGAGAGAGCGTACGAGGAGTCGCTTGGGCGATCCTTCGAGGAGGCGCTCGGCCGGCTGGGCATACCGGTCGTTCATCTCGTCGCGTTCGGATCGGCCGATGCCGAAGCGGCCGCGGCTTCGCCGAGTCCGATGGGGAGCTACGCGGGCGACGATATCGTCTTTCTGTTGAAGGATTTAAGCGCGCTCTCGCTAGAGCGGGGGACGGAAGACCGCGAGGAAGCGATCCAAGGCGGCACGCACTATTCGGAGATGCTGCCGAAGGAGTACCGGCCGTCGGAAGAATACGTCGGCTTATTCCGGGAGGCGCTCCGGACGACGGCCGCGAAAGTCGCCGAAGCGGTCGGCGTCGTCGCCGAGCAGATCGCCGCGAAGCGGAGCGACAAGCTCGTGCTGGCTTCGCTCGCTCGCGCGGGCACGCCGATCGGCATTCTAATCAAGCGCTACATGAAGAAGTTCGGTCTTGCGAACCCGCCTCATTACGGCCTATCGATCATCCGCGGCAAGGGCATCGACGAGAACGCGCTCCGGTACATGCTGCGCGAACATCCCGGCGCGGATATCCAATTCGTCGACGGGTGGACGGGCAAGGGGGCGATTAGAAAGGAATTGATCCAAGCGTGCGCCAAGTTCGAACGCGAGAGCGGCATTCGGTTGAACGACGACTTGGCCGTGCTGGCGGATCCGGGCCGATGCTCTGCGACTTACGGCACGCGGGAAGATTTCCTCATTCCGAGCGCCTGCCTGAACGCCACGGTATCGGGCTTGATCAGCCGGACGGTGCTGCGGGACGACTTGATCGGCCCGGGAGATTTTCACGGCGCCAAGTATTACCGGGAGTGGGCGGCGGAGGATCATTCGAACTTCTTCTTGGACGTTGTCGAGGCGCGCTTCGACGAGACGCGGGAGCGGGCGAGGGCGGAAGCCGCCCGGTTGCTGGAGCGAACGGACGATCCGGTCACTTGGCAGGGGGAAGCGGACATTCGCGGAATTCAGGAGCATTTCGGCATTGCCGATAGGAATTTGGTCAAGCCGGGAGTCGGCGAGACGACGAGGGTGCTGCTTCGCAGAGTGCCTTGGAAAATTCTCGTCGACGACACCGGCAATCCGAATCTCGCTTCGATTCTGCTGCTCGCGAAGGAACGCGGCGTAACCGTCGAGGCCTATCCGGGGCTGGCTTACTCGTGCGTCGGATTGATTCGGCCGCTTAAGGGGGGAGCCGAATGATCTTCGCTTTCGATATGGATCAGACGATGATCTTCTCCCGGAACTCCATGGGACCCGCGGACGAAACGGAGCTCGTGCCGGTCGAGAGCATCGACGGGAAAGAGCATTCGTTCATGACCCGTAAAGCGGCCGCGTCGCTTCGCGGGCTTCACGAGAACGCCTTGTTCGTCCCGGCGACGACCCGGACGCCGGAGCAATACGAGAGAATCCACGGCGTCAGCGCCGATCTCCGGCCGCGGTACGCGGTCGTCAGCAACGGAGGACGAGTACTCGTAGACGGACAGTCTGACGTAAGCTGGGAGAACGGCATGAAGGCCGCGCTCCGCTCGCGTTGCGCTCCCCGCGAAGAGATCGACGGCCTCTTCGACAAGCTCGTTCCCGAAGGAATGGTGCGGAGAAAGGATCTGTGCGACGGGCTGTTCTATTCCATCCTCGTCGATCGGGAACGTATCCCGATCGAGTTTATGGAGGAGCTGACGGACCTGCTGAGAGACAGCCGTTGGACGAGTTCCCTTCAAGGCCGAAAGCTGTATCTCGTGCCGGAGCCGGTGAGCAAAGGGGCGGGCTTGCGATACGTCAAGGAGCTGGCGGGGGCGTCGTTCGCGTTCGCGGCCGGCGACAGCTTGCTGGACGAAAGCTTGCTCGAAGCCGCGGACGACGGCATCGCTCCCCGCCATGGAGAACTGTTCAGGAAATACGGCGCGAACGGCACGATCAAGTTCACGCAGCTGGCGGGCATCGGCGCTTCCGAGGAAATTCTGGAGGCGGCTGCCGCATATTGGGAGGTCAACGAGCGTTATGTCCGATAATGCGTCGCACATTTATTTCAACCGATGGTTTTCCGTCGCGTACCACTACATGAATATGATGAGGGACAACGACGAGGGGGCCAGGTTCCGCTTCTACGGGACGCATCCGAACATCGATCACTTGGCGCTGCAAGCTTGCGATTACGCGGAACAAGAACCAGTATTGGAAGGAACGGCCTACGTCGATTACGCGGTGGACTTCTGCCGCAAGCACGAGATCGACATCTTCATCCCGAGGCTGAAGATGCTGGAGATCGCCAAGGAAGCGCACCGGTTCGACGACATCGGGACGAAGCTGATGATCTGCAGGGACGTCGATTTGCTGGAGAGCGTCATGGAGAAGGACCTCTTCTACCGGAAGCTGGAAGGGACGGGCATCGTGCCGCTACCCGACTACGAAGTCGTCGAGACGGCGGAGCAATTCAAGGCCGCCTACGAGAAGCTGGTCGGACTGGGCCATCGGGTATGCTTCAAGCCGACCAACGCGGAAGGCGGAATGGGGTTCCGGATCATCGACGAACAGATCGATCCGCTTGCATCGCTGTACGGTTGGGTGAGCCTGTCGACGACGTTCGAGCAAGCGTACGCCGCGTTGTCGTCGGCGGAGAAGTTCCCGAAGCTGATGGTCATGGAGCTGCTGGAGGAGGACGAATTCTCTATCGACTGCCTCGCGGACGCGAACGGCAAGCTTCTCGTCGCCGTGCCTAGGCGCAAGGGAGCGGGACGCGTCTATACGCTCGAGGATTTGCCGGAGCTGCAGCAAATCGCCCGCAACGTCGCCGGAAAATTCAACATTCCTTACGTTTACAACATCCAAGTAAAGTACAACAAAGGCGTGCCGAAATTGCTCGAGATCAATCCGCGCATGTCGGGCGGATTGTTCTTGACTTGCCTGGGCGGCGTGAACATGCCCTATCTCGCGACGAAGGCTGTCAAGGGTGAGGCGTTCGAAGCGCCGAGGCCGACGTACGGCGTCCGGGCGAGCTATATGGAGCTTCCGGTCGTGCTGAATCCGATCGGACGAACCGATAGAAATTGACGTAGGCTGACGAAAACCCTAAACTAAAATCAATAGACCGCTAGTCAGGGAGGTACGCGTCAAGTGCTTCGTTCCAAATGGGCGTTAATTTCCATAATCGTAGGTTATGGCGCAGGGTTGATAGGCGAGAAATTTTTACCCGATGCCGTCGCTTTGATATTCCCGGTGATCGGCACGATGCTGGGGGCGACGATCCGCCAAGCGGAGTTGAGAGTGTCCAGGCTTGCCGCGGAGCGAGAAGCCGCCAACGCTTCCGGAGGCGGCCAAACGTCGCCGCAGCTTCGCGGATCGGGGAACGCCCAGGCGATCCCGTCGTCCGTCCCGCCTGCGCCCGCGGCCCCGGCTTCGGCGGAACGTGCGCCCGTAACGGGTAATCCGAATCTGGGACCGGAGTGGGAATCGGTCGTCGAGTACATCGGCACGATCGAGGACATGGTGCTGCTCGAAGGAGAGAAGAACAATCTCGACAACGAGATCGTCCAGAAGACGTTATCGCTGCTCGTCAGGCTGAACCGGGTCATCCCGCAGCTCGTCGCGATCAACAACGGGGACATCAACCACAAGATCCAGCGCCTCGTCCTGAAGGACCTGAACGGCACGATTACGCCGTTCATTCAATTGAGCGGGGAAGCGAAGCGGCAGAACCGCAGAATTCTGCTTAACAGCATTAAAGACATCGACACCCAGATCACGACCTATACAAGCTTCATCGAGCAGAAGGATTTAATGGAACTCAGAAGCAAGGCGGAACTGATTCACCAGCGCTACGGCGCGGGCAAATAACGCGATGGGGAGGATTTACGCATGAGTACGCAAGCTATCGTCCTGAAAGATTCGGATACGGCCAAAGTGCAACAGGAAGCGCAAGCGACGATTCAGAAAATTTCGTCCACGGACGCCACCCAGCTCGACTCGTTGATGGACGAGATCGGACGGATGGGCCAGAAGACGATGGAGAAAGCCGGGGCGAACCTAACGCTTCTCGAGCGTCCGCTGAACGACTTGCTTAACGGCAAGCGCTCCGAAATCGCCGGCAACATCATGAAGCTGCGGGGCGAAGTGGACGACTTAAACCGCAGCAAGGATCTGTCGTTCATGCAGAAGATTCTTCGCAAGACGCCGCTGAAAAACTACATCATGAAATACCAATCGGTTCGCACGAACGTGCAAGCGATCATCTCGAGCTTGCGCAACGGCAAGGACACGCTGGAAGAGAATATCGTCCACATGCGCAACCTGAAGCAAATGTGCATTCAGGAAATGTACAACGTCCAGCAACGCATCGAGCTCGGCAACCAACTGAAATTGCTGTTCGAGCAAGAGATCGCGAAGCCGGAGAACGAAGGCCGCAAAACGCAGCTCGAGCGCGGCTTGCGCAAAGTCGTTACCCGAATTCAATCGTTCACCGAGATGGTCATGCTGTACCAGCAGGCGATCGCCGGTTCCGATATCATTAACGATAACAACGACAAGCTGATCGATTCCGTCGACGCGACGATCGACAAGACGCAGCATCTGATCACCGTCTCCGCGATGATCGCGACGGCGCTCGACGACCAGATGAAAGTCATCGAGGCGGTCAACGCGACGAACGATATGCTCGGCAAGCAGTTCGCGGAGAACGCGCGCATGCTGAACGAGACGACGGAGAAAACGACGCAGGCGATGACCCGCTCGGCGATGAGCATGGAGCAGATCAACCAAGCGATGAACGATCTGACGCAAGCGATCACCCGCTGCGAAGATTCCAACCGCACGATCATCGCGGCCGCAACCGAACAGACGACTCGCATGCAGGAGATCAACAAGCAAATGGGCCAACGCCTCGGCCTTCAGCCGGGCGCGGCCGCCGTTCCGGCGCAACTGCAGCAACCGGCCGTTACAAGCTTGCTGGACTAATGATCGCATCCGATTCGCAAAGCTCCTTCGGGAGCTTTTTTTGCAACAATTAAACGCGATATCCAAGGACGTCCCGTACGGGCTCCCTCGATCGGTCGTCATATTCCCTCCCCGCCGCGGATAGACTACGGTATTCTTCCGAAATCCGGTAGCGAGAGGGGATGTCCGGCTTGATTATGAGCCTTGTCATGGGGATACTTATCGTCGCTCTCATCGTCGCGGCAAGCTACGAGAAGGCGTCGGCGATCTTGGAGCTCGCGGACGAGCGATAAGGCCGCACGACGTCGGGAAGGGGAAAGCCGACGGGACAAGCCGAATGAAGCCAGGCATTTACGAGGAGGAAATAACGGAATGAAACACGAGGTGCTCTATCAAGGGGCGTTCGCCCTGCTTAAGCTGCAATTGAACGCGGGAGAGACGATTAAAGCGGAATCCGGCGCGATGGTGTCCATGTCCCCGAATATCGACGTCAAAGGAACGATGGACGGCGGAATTATGGCGGGTCTCGGCAGGATGATGAGCGGGGAGACGTTCTTCTTCCAAGAGCTGTCCGCGAACAGGGGCGGCGGGGAAGTGCTGCTCGCGCCGAAGTCGATGGGCGATATCCAAGCGGTCGAATTGGACGGGACGTATCGACTGTTCGTTCAGAAGGACGGGTTCCTCGGCGGAACGAGCGGCATTCAAGTGAATACGAAAATGCAAAATCTAAGCCGCGGGCTTCTGTCCGGCGAAGGCTTCTTCATCATCGAGATCAGCGGTTCGGGCACCGTGTTCCTCGCTTCCTACGGCTCGATCCATGCGATCAATCTCGCGCCGGGAGAAGAGCGCATCATCGACAACGGCCACCTCGTCGCTTGGCCGGATTACGTGAACTACAACGTCGAGAAGGCGTCCAAGGGCTGGCTGTCCAGCTTGACGAGCGGAGAGGCGATCGTCTGCCGGTTCCGCGGCGAAGGCATCGTTCTCATCCAGACGCGCAATCCGTCGGGCTTCGGAAGCTGGATCAAACGATTCATTCCGATGCGCTAACGGTGCCGAAATTCGAGCTTCCTGAACGAAACATTAAGTTTTTGCGAATTTTCTGTGAATGACGGGCACGCCTGCTCTATTCTGCTATAATGTTGCCTAAAGAGGTTTACAGAGAAGAGGTGCAGGCTGATGGACATGCAGCCTACCATGGGCAGGGGAATGCCCGTCATATCTTACGAGCAGTTGTTCGAGCATTATAAAGATAAAGTCAACAGCTTCGCGTGGAAAATCCTTCGAAGCAAGATGGATAGCGAGGAAGCGGTGCAAGAGACGTTCTTGAAGCTGTACGTCAACTTCGAGCGTCTCGACCCCGCGGGCTCGGTATCGTCTTTGATTTTCACGACGGCGAAAAATATATGCATCGACATGCTGCGCAAGCGCAAGACGAAGCTGTCCCTCAACCATCCGATGATGAAGCACGAAGGTTGGGAGGATCAAGCCGGAGACGGCATGCATCCGGAGGAAGCGATGCTCGTCAAGGAAGCTTCCGAAGACTTGCTCGTCGCGATCCGCAAGCTGCCTAAAGCTTATCGGCTCATGGTGTATCAACGCTACGTGCTCGATCTGTCGATGGAAGAGATCGTCGAGATCAACAACGTCAAGATGAACACGGTGAAGTCGCGCCTGAAGCGCGGCAGGGATATGCTGAAGAAGACGCTCGAAAAAGGATAAAAGCAAGCCGGGAAACGACGGAGGCGACTCCGCGGTTTCCCGGCTTTTTGTTTGCGATGCCTGCATTGAAGATCAGACGTGGAGATGAGGGACGACAAGGCCGCCGTAAATAAACGCGCACAGGATGACGAACGCCGGGTGGATTTTGCGTTTCTCCATCGCCCATAGCGCCACGGCCGCGATGATAAGCGCCTGCCAGACGCCGAGAGAGTCGATCGACGTCTTCCCCATCTGCCACGTCAGCAGCAGCATGAGCACGGCGATGACCGGCTGCACGAGCAGCGTCATGCCTTTGACGACGGAGGAGTTCCGGTAGCGTCGCATGATTCGCAGCAGCACGATCAAGGCGACCGCGGAAGGGACGACGGTCGCGACGAGCGCGACGAGCGCTCCGACGACGCCCGCGACGTCATATCCGACGAACGCGGCGATCTTGGTGGCGATCGGGCCGGGAAGCGTGTTGCCGAGCGCGAGAATGTTGGAGAAGTCGTGGTCGGTTGTCCAAGCGTAGTGAGTGACGATCTCCTGATACATCAGCGGAATCGATGCGGGGCCGCCGCCGTAGCCGAGCACGTTCGAGACGAAGAAGCCGACGATCAGGTCGATCAGGTCGTTGATGTTCATGGCGTGCCGCCTTCCTTCCTCGGAGAGGCGGATTTGTTCTTCCATCGATCGACGAGCTTATAGTGGACTGCGCCATAAGCGAGGAAGAGGACGATGACGATGGCCGGATGGACGGATAAGAGCTGAAACAAACCGAACGAGACGGCACAGAAAACGATGACCATCCATCTGCCGAGCCCTTTGTAGGCCCGCTTGGCGAATTCGTACGCCATGACTCCGAGCATAACCGAGATAACGGGCATGACCGCGACGATCATGCCTTGAACGACGGCCGAGTTGCTCAAGTAATCGACGAACGCGAGAAGCGCGACCATCGCGACGGCCGAAGGCACGATGTGAGCAAGCACGGATACGACGGCGCCGAGCGCGCCTTTTTGCCGGTAGCCGAGATAAGCGGCCATCTTCGTGGCGATCGGACCGGGAAGCGCGTTGGCGATCGCGAGAATTTCCCCGAACTCCTCGTCGTCCATCCAACCGTATTTCGTCACCGCTTCGTACCGGATGAGCGGGATGACGGACGGTCCGCCGCCGTAGCCAAGAATCCCCGTCTTGCCCATTGCCCAGACGAGCTGCGCGTAGGGATTGCCGTTCGCCGTTCCCGCCGGTTTTGCCGTAGCGCCCATCGTTACAACCTCATTCCCATACGGCTTTTGTACCGCGTAATCAACACTTGGCAGTCGACGCCGACGACGCCGTCCTGTTTGTATAACTTCTCGTTCAGGAACGCTTCCATCTCTTTATTGTTCGTGAACAAGCCGTGCATATGCAGCTTGCTCGGACCGGTCATATGATACAGGCTCGTCACGGCGGGTTCGTCGGCGAGCGCGTCCGCCACGGCTTGCAAGGAGCGGGGCTCGACCTCGACGTTAAAGAAAGCCGAGACGGAGATGCCGAGTTTCTCGGGATTGATGACGGCGGTGAACCGTTCGATGACGCCATCATCCATGAGCGCGTTGATTCTCGCTTGGATGGCGACCCGGGACAAGCCGATGTCCTTGGCGAGATCGGTATAGGAAATGCGGCCGTTCGCGTTCAGCGCTTTGATGATTTGCCGGTCGGTGTCGTCGATAGGGGGCATAAAGGGGCTCCTTCGTAATGTCGAGGCGACATTTGATTTCGAAACGAACGTTAAAATGTGAATTTTATTTCGATATGTAATAATATATTCGCGATCTCTTTCGAAATCAACAAAAACTTAGGCGTTCCGGGATAATCTGCCCGATCGGGGCGTAAAAGGCGGTTTAACCCGACAAAGTCGGGCTATTTGGCTCGATCGGAGCGCAAGAGGCGATGTAACCCGACAAAGTCGGGCTAATGGGCTCGATCGGAGCGCAAGAGGCGAGTAACCCGACAAAGTCGGGCTATTCGGCGCGATCGGGGCGTAAGAGGCGATGTAACCCGACAAAGTCGGGCTATTCGGCGCGATCGGGGCGTAAGAGGCGATGTAACCCGACAAAGTCGGGCTATTCGGCGCGATCGGGGCGTATGAAGGTGAGCCCCTATCCAGTAACCTATCGACAGCTCACTTAAAGGAAGGGTAAGATAGATAGAAACGGAATTTTCCCGACTTTAGAATGGAGCAGTGGATGGCAGTGAAAGCGAACGCTTTGCTTGTTTCTTTATTATCTATTGGACTACTAGTTACCGGTTGTTCGAATAATAACGATAGCCTGAACGCCGCGGCAACGCCGTCTTCTTCCGCATCATCGTCCCCGTCGCCGGAGACGCCGCCTGCCGTCACGGACGCCGCCAAGCCGAACTTAATCGTGATCCAGCTGGAAGCGTTCCAATCGTTCCTCTTGAACCGATCTGCCGGGGATCAAGAGATTACGCCTGTCTTGAACGAGTTTATCAAGGAATCGGCCTACTTCCCGCGGTTCTACTTGCAGAACGGGGCGGGGAATACATCGGACGCGGAATTCATGGCCAACACGTCGCTGCATCCGCTGGACGGCGGTCACAGTATCGCGATGGATGCGGCGGACAAAGCGTTCCCTGGTCTTCCGAGAACGCTGAAGAAGGAAGGCTACGCCACGCTTACGCTTCACACGAATAACGTGATGTTCTGGAACCGCAAGGAATTGTACGCTGCGCTGGGCTTCGACCGATTTTACGACAAATCGTTCTTCGGAACGGACAACGCCATCGCATTCGGGGCGAGCGACGATATTTTGTACGAGAAGAGCTCGGAAGTGCTGTCTCAGACCAATCAGCCGTTCTACGCGCAGCTGATCAGCATGTCCAGTCATTACAGCTATAAGATTCCGGACAAATATCAATCGCTAACCTTGCCGGCCATTTACGAAGAGAACATGGTCGGGGATTACATCGAGGCGGCCCATTACGCGGACGAAGCTTTGGGGCGTTTTTTCGAGGAGTTACAAGAGAAGAAGCTATGGGATAACACCGTCGTCGCGATTTACGGGGATCATACCGGAATGATGATGAACTTCGTAAAAGAGAAGGAAGCCGCGGCGCTGAAGGAGCTGCTGGGCAGGGACTACGATCAGATCGACGCGCTCGGCGTACCATTTATCGTGCATGGCCCGAACGTCAAAGCCGGACAATACGATACGGTCGGCGGACATTTGGACATCATGCCGACTCTGGCCGACGTTTTGAACGTTCAGCCGGAAGGAACGACTTTCGGGTACGATTTGCTCAAAGGCGCGGAACACCCGGTAGCCGTCAGGGCTTCCTTCGCGCCGGCGGGCTCATTCGTCTTCGGCGACAGCTACTACGATACGAAGCTGAAGAAGACAACGGACTTGCCATCGAGAAAAGAAATCGTGACGGACGAAACGATACAAAGGCTGGCCGGAGAGGTGACGAGCCGATTCCGGCAATCCGACGACTACATCAAGTCGTTGCCGCCGAAAGAAAACTTGTACGGAACGAAGCTGACGGTCATGGAGAAGACGAAAGCTTACGAGCAGAAGGACGAGTCGTCGAAAGTCGTCGAGAAGTTCTCCGCGGGCACAGTCATCGACTTCTTCAAGAACGACGGCGATTGGTATCAGTACGCGGACGATCAAGGCAACGAACGTTGGATTAACGTGCCGCAGCCGATGATCGAGGTGTACAAGAAGGTTCATAATCCGAAGAAGACGAAAGCTTACGTGGAACCGGATACGTCGTCCAAAGCGCCGATCGAAGTCGGCGCCCAGGATCTGTACGCCTTGAAGGAATGGAATGGAACCGGATGGGTACAAGTGTCCACTTGGACCGGCAAGGATTTGTGGATTAACGTGAATTAAGGCGTTAAAAAATTCCTCCCGGATTCGGGGAGGCCACTGAAAAAGTCCGTATTTGAAGAAAGGGTACAGTCCTCCAGATTTTTGAGGGGGCTGTACCTTTTTTCTGTATAATTAAAGCATCATTGGAGAACGGGTGAGGCCAATTGATTCAATATCAACAATCACTTATTTTTAGCCCTTATATGGAGCTCTACAATCTGGTCGTTCCGAAAGACAATATGCTC
>NZ_JBHSMH010000034.1:0-64675 GCF_042655365.1 Cohnella suwonensis
TCTCCACCAGCTGCCCGTCAGCTACGAGGCGACTTGGCTCTTACCTCGACCGGACTTTCACCGGCTAGTTGTGCCTAACTTGGCTAGGCGCGCAATCGTTGGAAAGAACCGCCGGACTGGCCGTCCCGCGGCCCTATTGGATGAAAACGTTCTCATTGTTCTTCGTTCCCGCTTGTATCCGGTTTCTCCGGGCCTTGGAGGATGCCCATCATCTGAACGAATTCGTCGTTCGTCAGCGCCGATTTCAGCATCTCCTGAACGGCTTTCATCTGCTCCGGCGTCTGCCCGCCCTTCAGCGCGTCGGACAGCTGCTGCAGCTGGGACGGATTGAGCTTCGAGACGACGAGCGCGTATAACGATTGCCTTTGCTCATCGGTCAATTGCGTTCCCGTGCCGGCCGATTCTCCCGCGCTTCCCATGACGGGAACGGTGCCGTCCTCCCCGGGGACGGCATCCGGATCCGCGGAGGCGTCCGCGGGATTCGACGGTTCGTCCGAAGGCTGATCGGACGCGGGCGTATCGTCGTCTCCGTCTTCTCCTCCGACGCTTTCCGACGGATGCGACGATGGAGATGGAGACGCCTCACTCGACGGCTTAGGGGAGGACGAAGGCGTTGACGATGCCTCGTCCGTCTTCTCGTCTTTGCCATCTTTATCGTCTTTGTCGATTTCCGCCGTCTTGGATGGACTTCCGCCCGCTCCCCATAACGTTCCCCAGATACCCGATAGAGCGATAGGTTTGATTTCTACCGGCAAATTAAGTTGTTTCACAATCGTTTCCATATAGCTGTTCACGATATATCCCGTCGTCCATATGCATAAGAAGCTGAGCAGCAAAGCCGTCGCTCCCATCCGGATCACCCAGCTTACCCACTTGAACATGATCGTACCTCCCGCTGCGCGCGCGTTTTCATAGTTTTTAGTATGGGCAAACCTCCCTTATATCATTCCTATCACGTCGAATTGACTCGATGAGGATGAAGCAATTTTACTGTCTGGGGTAGTTTGACTCACTCGCGGACTTAACGGTCTAGGAGGACGTTATTTCGCATGATTCGGCGATTTCGAGGGACTTAGCGGTCTGGGAGGACGTCATTTCACATGATTCGGTTTGTGCGCATTCGCCTCATTTAGCCGTGCGTGGCACCGTTATTTCACGCAATCAGCACTTTCGCCTCATTTAGCGGTGCATGGCACCGTTATTTCACGCAATCAGCACTTTCGCCTCATTTAGCCGTGCATGGCACCGTTATTTCACGCAATCAGCACTTTCGCCTCATTTAGCGGTGCATGGCACCGTTATTTCACGCAATCAGCACTTTCGCCTCATTTAGCGGTGCGTGGCACCGTTATTTCCCGCAATCAGCACTTTCGCCTCATTTTGCCGTGCGTGGCACCGTTATTTCACGTAATCAGCACTTTCGCCTCATTTAGCTGTGCGTTGCACCGTTATTTCGTGTATTGCGCATATGCAAAAAGCCCCTCCCGCGATCCTGTCGGATGCGATGAGGGACTTTCGGGTCGAAATTCGATGGTGAGCCGTTGCCCCGCCGCTTGCATATCTTCTATCGCTACTACGCCTATGCCGCGATTACACCTTGTTCACGCACTTTGGCTCATACGCCGCCGCTTAAGCCGCCGCTTCCGCGTGCACCGCCTGCTGCGCCTTGCGTTGCTTGCGGGAACGCTTGAAGTAGAGCAATTCGTACATGACCGGCACGACGACGAGCGTCAGCAGCGTGGAGCTCGTTAAGCCGCCGATGACGACGACCGCCAAGCCGCTGGAGATGATGCTACCGCCGCCGAAGCCGATCGAGAGAGGAAGGAGAGCGCAGATCGTCGCGATCGCGGTCATCAGAATCGGACGCAGCCTCGTACCGCCTGCTTCGATAAGCGCTTCCCGGATCGACTGGCCGTGCTCGATCTGCTGCTGGACTCGCTCGATCAAGACGATCGCGTTCGTTACGACGATGCCGATCAGCATAAGAAACCCGATCATGCTCGACACGGACAACGGATCGCCGGATACTATCGTACCGGTCAAGCCGCCGATCAAGGCGAACGGCAGCGAGAACAAGACGGCGAGAGGCGCCCGGCCTTCCCGGAACGCGATGACCATGACGATGTACACCATGCCGACGGCGACGAGCATCGCCATGAGCATATCGCTCATCATTTGGCTGACGTCTTCCTCGCTTCCGCCGAACTTATAGGAGACGCCCGCCGGCAACGTCAGCGCGTCCAACGCTTTCGTCAGCTCTTCGTTTACTTTGCTGGCGTTCTTATCCGTGATTTGTCCCGTTACAGTCGCGAACTCCGCGCCGTTCTTGAACTGAAGCGTGCTCGGAAGCTTCGTCATTCGCACGTCCGCGATGTCTTTCACTTGAATGCTCTCGCCCGAAGGCGCGTTTAGCTTCAATTGACCGATCTGCTCGACGGATGCGAGCGACGCTCCGGTCAAGGACAAGTACAAATCGCTGGCACCCGCGCCGTCGCCGATCCGCCCCGCGTTCGTCTCCGACAAGAAAGGCCGGAGCAGCTGGGCCGCTTGCAACGCGGACAGTCCGACTTGGGAGGCGTCCTTCTGGCGAACGGAGATTTGGATGCCGTTCGTGCCGTCCTCCAAGTTGTTGCTAATATGATCGACGCCCTTCAAACCGGCGATCGTCCCGGTGATCTTCTCCGTAGCCGCCCGAATATCGGCCGCCGAAGAACCGGTAACCGTTACTTCGATAGAGCCGCCGCCGCTCATGTCGTCCTTCTCCAAGCTGAATTCGGACCCTTCCGGCACTTTCGCCTGCGGAGCGATTTCGTCCGTGAACCGATCCAAGTCCGCGGAAGCACGCAAGCCGATGAACCATTCCGCGCCGTTCTCCGCAACTTCGCCGCTAATGCCCCCGCCGACAATGATGCTCGTATTCTCTACGTCCGGGTGTTTGCGAATGATCGCGTCCAGGCGGTCCGATTCCTTCTTCACCGCATCGAGCGACGTCCCTTTCGGCATGGTCAGGCTTGCAAAAATGTACTTATAGTCGGATTGAGGAAGTAACACAACGCCGACTTTGCCGGCGAAGATCGGAACCAAGCTGCCCGCGAACAGCAACAAAGCGACGACGATAACGATCGTCTTATGTCCGAGCGACCAACGCAGCGCTCGCTTGTAGCCCCGGCTCATCGCGGAAGGCTTTGATTCCTTCGGCTTCGCGTTTTTCATCAGCGCCCAAGCCATGAGAGGAACGACCGTCAGCGACACGAGAAGAGAGGAGACGAGCGCGAAACCGACCGTCAAAGCGAAAGGGCGGAAGAAGCCGCCGATGATCCCTTGCAACAATCCGAGAGGCGCGAACACGGCTACCGTCGTTACCGTCGAAGACGTAATCGCCCGCGCCACTTCCATCGTGCCCGAGAGAATGAGTTCCTTGCCGATTTTCTCCCCTCTCATTCTGCGTACGATGTTCTCGATGACGACGATGCTATCGTCGACGACGCGTCCCGTCGCCACCGCCAATCCTCCGAGCGTCATGATGTTAAGCGTGACGTCCGTGAAGGTTTTTAAGCAGATCATCGCGATGAGCATCGACAGCGGAATGGAAACGATCGCGATCAACGTCGCGCGAAGGTTTCGCAAGAAGAAAAGAATCAGAACCGAAGCGAACAGCGCTCCGAGCAAGCCCTCTCGCGCGAGGGAATTCACCGACTCTTTCACGTCCGTCGCCCGATTGTACATGACGAGCGCTTTCGCCACGCCGTCCTTCTCCGCGTCTTCGTACACTTTCAACACTTGGTCCGATACTTCGACCGTATTGGCGTTGCTTGATTTCAAGATGTTCAGCGAAATGCTAGGTTGGCCGTTCGTTAAGCTGATGACGTTAAGCGCCTTGCCCTTCTCGATCTGCGCGATATCCGTCAGCTTGACTCCCGGCGCGACCTCCCAGTCCTTCAATTGTTCCAACGTCGTCAGATCTCCTTGCACGAACACCGGCAGCTTACTTTGACCGATTATCGTTTCGCCGAGCGGCATGCTCAGATTGTTCGATTGCAGAAGGTTTGTCACTTGTTCGAAGGAAATGCCCTTGGCCGTCATCTTCGCGGCGTCAAGCCTGAGATAGACGCCGTCGTCTTTGAGACCGACCGTTTTTACTTCGGTTACGCCTTCGATCGCTTGTAGCTTCGGAACGAGCTTTGCCTTGACGGTCTCGGAGAATTGCTCGCTTGTCGCCCCGCCGAGCGCGCTCACGGACGTGTACATGATCGGCTGATTCGTCGACGAGAAATAGGCCGCCGTCGGCTTCTCCGCTCCGATCGGCAACTGCACGTCGCCGATCGCTTGCTGCACTAGCTCTTGCTTTTTCTTCATATCGTCGCTGAAATTAAATTCCAACTGCACCATCGACATGCTGTTCGCCGATTGAGAGGTTACGCTCTTCACGCCCTCAACGTTACGGAGCGCCTTCTCGAGCGGCAGCGTAATTTGGTTCAGCACCTCGTTCGGTGCCGCGCCCGGATAAACCGTTTGAACGAAAATGCCTGGAATCGCGATCTCCGGATTCTGCTCCTGCTTGAACTTGGTCGCCGAATAGACGCCGCCTACGGCCACCAGCAAGACGAGCAGCACGACGGCCACCGGATTCCTCAGCGAGAATTGGGTAAAAAACTTCATTCGGATCTCTCCACTCCATTGGATTTTCTTTGGTCTCTCCGCCTCATCGCTTACGATTCGAAACGGAGTCTCTGAAGAAGATTGTAAGTTAATCCCTTCGGTGCCAACATGGTCTCTGGTACGTTCTTGCTCCTAGACTTTAGGCGGAGACGGATCAAGCCTTTGGTTCGGTGCCGGAGGAGGCCGGGCACGCAAGGGTGTGGCGAGTGTCGACGGCGAGTTAATGCGTGCGGAGCAGTAACTCTGTACGAAAAGCCGCCCTTTACGGCGAGTTAATGCGTGCGGAGCAGTAATTCCATGCGAAAAGCCCCGCTTCACGGCGAGTTAATGCGTGCGGAGCAGTAATTCCATGCGAAAAGCCCCGCTTCACGGCGAGTTAATGCGTGCGGTGCAGTAACTCCGTGCGAAGAGTCGCCCATGACGGCAAGTTAATGCGTGCGGAGCAGTAACTCTATGCGAATAGCCGCCCTTCACGGCGAGTTAATGCGCGCGGAGCAGTAACTCTATGCGAAAAGCCCACTTCACGGCGAGTATGCGTGCGGAGCAGTAACTCTATGCGAAAAGCTCCACTTCACGGCGAGTTAATCGTGCGAAGCAGTAACTCCGTATGAAGAGTCGCCCATCCGCATAACAATTCCCCTCGACTCCGCCCAAACGCAAAAAAAAGCCGTCCGGCGGGTATCCCCCGCCAAACGGCTTCCGTCACGCTTATGATTTTATGCTTCGTAGATCGGAGCGACTTGGTTCGTCTGCTCGCGGTTGCGGCCGACCGAGAAGATCGCGATCGGAATGCCCGTCAGCTCGGTAATCCGTCTCACGAAGTTCTGCGTCGTCTCCGGCAGATCGCTCAGCTTCTTCGCGCCGGAAATATCCTCGCTCCAGCCCGGGAGCTCCTCGTACACCGCTTCGCAATCTTCCAGCAGCTTCAGGTTCGCCGGATAATGCGACACGATCTCGCCGTTCAGCTTATACGCCGTGCAGATCTTGACCGTTTCCAGTCCGGTCAGCACGTCCAGCGAGTTCAGCGACAGACCCGTAATGCCGCTGACGCGGCGGGCATGGCGCACGACGACCGTATCGAACCAGCCGACGCGGCGCGGACGACCGGTAACCGTGCCGTACTCGTGGCCTTTGTCGCGGATCCATTGGCCAAGCTCGTTGTTGAGCTCCGTCGGGAACGGACCGTCTCCGACGCGGGTCGTATAAGCTTTCGCTACGCCGATGACTTGCTTGATTTTCGAAGGGCCGACGCCGGAGCCGATGCACACGCCGCCCGCGGACGGGTTCGAGCTCGTCACGTACGGATACGTGCCTTGGTCGATGTCCAGCATGACGCCTTGCGCGCCTTCGAACAATACTTTCTTGCCGTCGTCGATCGCGTCGTTCAAGATGACGGACGTATCCGTTACGAAAGGACGCAGCAATTCGGCCAGCGCCAAGTAATCTTTTATGATGCCGTCGGCGTCCAGCGGCTCGCCGCCGTACATTTGGATGATAACTTGGTTCTTATCGGCGATGATGGCGCGGGCTTTCTCTTCGAACGCTTCGGCGACCATCAGGTCGGCGATGCGAATGCCGCTGCGCGCGGCTTTATCCATATAGCATGGGCCGATGCCCTTGCGGGTCGTTCCGATTTTGTTGTCGGCCTTGCGGTCTTCCTCGAGCGCGTCGAGGACGAGATGGTAAGGCATGATGACGTGGGCGCGATCGCTGATCTTCAGGTTGTCCGTCGAAAAACCGTTATCGCGAATATATTGGATTTCTTCCACCAGCGCGCCGGGATTGATGACCATCCCGTTGCCGATGACGCAAAGTTTATCGTGGTTAAAGATACCGGAAGGAACCATCGTCAGCTTGTATTTTTTGTTCTCGATGAGGATCGTATGGCCGGCATTATTCCCGCCTTGATAACGGGCGACGACGTCGGCTTTCTCCGCCAAGTAGTCGGTAATCTTTCCTTTGCCTTCGTCTCCCCATTGCGTACCTACAACAACGACTGTTGACAATGCAATCCCTCCACCCGGGGTGGTTCTCACGCCGGCATGATAATGCCGCCCGAGAATCGCAAGGGGCGATCAGGCAGCATGATTAGTTTAGCAACTGCGTCCGGGGAAGTCAACGTAAAAACGAACAATTGAGCAACCGCCCATATTAATGTTCGGAATTTAACCACACATACTTCATTTATGCGCTGCCTGCATAGGCTTCGCTATGCGAACGGTCCAGGCTGACGAATTTATTGTAGTTCTTCAGGAAGACGAGCTCCACCGTGCCGACGGGACCGTTCCGCTGCTTGGCGATGATGATCTCGATGATGTTCTTCTTCTCCGATTCCTTGTCATAGTAATCGTCCCGGTACAAAAACGCGACGATATCGGCATCTTGCTCGATCGAACCGGATTCCCGAAGGTCGGACATCATCGGACGCTTGTCTTGCCGTTGCTCGACGCCCCGGGACAACTGGGACAGCGCGATGACCGGTACTTCCAGCTCCCGCGCGATCATCTTCAGCGTACGGGATATTTCGGAGACTTCCTGCTGGCGGTTCTCGCCGGCTTTGCCCCGCCCTTGAATGAGCTGCAGGTAATCGATCAGAATCATGCCGAGCCCTTTTTCTTTCTTGAGACGCCGGCACTTGGCGCGAATATCCGATACGGTAATGCCGGGCGTATCGTCGATGAAGATCTGCGCTTCGGAGAGCGCGCCGATGGCCATCGACAGCTTCTCCCAATCGTCGCCTTCGAGATGCCCGGTTCTCATCCGCTGGGCATCGACGTTCGACTCCGCGCAGACGATCCGCTGGACGAGCTGGGCGGCCGACATCTCGAGACTGAAGATGGCGACCGTCTCTGACGCGCGCACGGCGACGTTCTGGGCGACGTTCAGCGCGAACGCCGTTTTCCCTACGGATGGACGCGCGGCGACGATGATCAGGTCGTTTCGCTGGAAGCCCGCCGTCATCTTGTCCAGATCGACGAAGCCGGATGGGATGCCCGTTACGCCGCCTTTCTGGTTGTACAGAAATTCGACGCGTTCGAACACTTCCATTAGAACGTCCCGAATGCTGATGAATCCCGTTGCCGCGCGTCGACTGGAGATTTCCATGATGCGCACTTCGGCGTCGTTCAGGAGCGCTCCCACGTCTTCCTCGGACGCGTACCCGTTGGAGACGATCTGCGTCGCCGTGCGGATCAGCCGTCTGAGAATCGACTTCTCCTCGACGATCTGGGCATAGTATTCCACGTTAGCGGCCGTAGGAACCGCGTTCGCGAGCTTGGTGAGATACATGATCCCGCCAACCTCTTCCATCTGGCCGAGATCTTGCAGATGCGCGGTCAGCGTGATAAGGTCGATCGGCTTATTCTGGTCGTTAAGGACGATCATGCCTTCGAATATCCGTTGGTGGGAGACGCTGTAGAAATCCTCCGCTTTGAGTCGCTCCATGGAAGCGATCAGAGCCTCGGCCTCCAACAGGATGGCGCCGAGGACGGCTTGTTCCGCTTCCAGATTCTGCGGAGGAATTCGGTCGTAGAACATTTGCTGATCCCCGGTTCCGCTCATCGAATCATTCCTCCACGATTTTCACGTTTAGCGTGCCCTTCACGTCCGGATACAATTTCACGGTCACCTTCGTCACGCCGAGCGTGCGGATCGGATCGTCCAGTTCGATCTTGCGTTTGTCGACGGCGATCTTGTGGGAAGCTTCCAAGCCTTCGGCGATCTGCTTGCTCGTGATAGCGCCGAACAGACGGCCGCCTTCGCCGGCTTTCGCTTTGATCGTGACCGTCATCTCGGACAGCTTCGCCGCGAGCGCTTGCGCGTCTTCTTTCTCTTTATCCTTCTTCTTCTGAGCCGAGGCCACTTGCTGCGTCAGCGTTTTCTTCGCGCCCTCGGTCGCGAGCTGCACGACCCCTTTAGGAAGCAAGAAATTGCGCGCGTACCCTTCCGATACTTCCTTGATCTCGCCTTTTTTCCCCTGACCCTTAACATCCTGCAAGAAGATTACTTTCATTCGAATAAACCCTCTTCCTTATCGATTTCGTTCAAGACTTGCTTGAGTTTGAGCGCGACTTCTCCCACGGATCCCTGAAGCTGGGCCGCCGCGTTCGTGAAATGCCCGCCGCCGCCGAGCCGCTCCATGACGATCTGGACGTTGATGTGGCCGAGCGAGCGGGCGCTCACTCCGACGTTGCCGTCGGGGCGCATGCCGATGACGAACGACGCCTTGATGCCCGTCATGTTCAGCAGCGTGTCGGCCGATTGGGCGATGAGCAGCTGCGGCACTTGCTTACCCGCGTCCGCCACCGCGATGGCGATGCAGTCCCGGTACGTCTCCGCGTTGCGAATGATTTCCGCCTTGCGGATGTATTCCTCCAGGTCCTCTTTCAGCATCCGCTGAATGAGTACCGAGTCGGCGCCGTTGCGCCGGAGGAACGATGCCGCCTCGAACGTACGGGAGCCGGTACGGAAAGCGAAGCTCTTCGTGTCGACGGTAATGCCCGCGAGAAGCGCAGTCGCTTCCCGTACGTCCAGCACGACGCGTTCGTGAATGTACTGCAGCAGCTCCGTAACGAGCTCGCAGGTCGACGAAGCGTAAGGCTCCATGTAGACGAGCACCGCGTCGTCGATGAACTCCTCGCTGCGACGGTGATGGTCGACGATGACGATTCTCTCCGTCGCCTGCAGCAAGCGCGGCTCCGCGACCATCGTGGCGCGATGCGTATCGACGACGATCGCGAGCGACCGCTTCGTCATCAGACCGAACGCGTGCTCCGGAGAGATGAATTTCTTCGTCAGCTTCTCGTCTTCCTTGAGCATATCCATCATCCGCTGGATGGCGGGATTGATGCCTTCCAGCACAATGTACGCGTCTTTGCCGTACAGCTGCGCCGCCTTCAGCACGCCGATCGAAGCGCCGATCGCGTCCATGTCCGGCATTTTGTGACCCATAATGATGACGTTGTCGCTTTCCTTGATGAGATCCCTGAGCGCATGGGAGATAACCCTCGCGCGAACCCGCGTGCGCTTCTCGACCGCGTTGCTCTTGCCGCCGTAGAAGCTTTGACGCTGGCCGACCTTCACGACCGCCTGGTCCCCTCCGCGCCCGAGCGCGATGTCGAGGCTGCCTTGCACGAGATGGCCGAGCTCGATGGCGTTATCCGAACCGGACGCGAAACCGATGCTCAGCGTCATCGGAAGCTTCTGCTCGATCGTGATCTCGCGAACGTCGTCGAGCAACTCGAACCGCGACTGCTCCAAGCTCTTCAGCGCGATTTGGTTCGTAATGACCATATACCGGTCGGAGCTAAGCCTGCGCAGGAACAGGCCGTATTTCTGAGACCACTCGTTGATCTCCCCGGTCACCTTGGACAACATCAACGCCCGTTGTTGTTCATCCATTCCTTGGGCGACCTCTTCGAGATTGTCCATCATGACGATGCCGAGCGCGAGCTTTTCTTCGTCGTATTTCTTCTTCAGCGTCCAACGGTCGGTAATATCCCGGATATACAGGAACCGTTCGTTCGGACGAAGCAGCAGCTCGTAGACGCGCCCGCCGATCGACGCCTCCGAGGTCTCCCTGTCTTTGAACGTATGCGAAAGAGCCGGGAAATACGTGCCGAGAGGTTCCCCCACGATCGTCGTCTTGCCGACGACGGTGGCCACGAACGCGTTATGCCACTGGATTTCCTTCTCTTCGTTAAAAAGAATGATACCGAACGGAAGCTGGCCGATCACTTCGTTGCCGACGTTCTTGATCCGATGCGTCAGCGTCAGCACGTATTCATTCAAGTCCTTGCGGAAGGCCTTCTCCGCGAGAATGCCGTAAACGGCCACGACGCCTCCGAGCATCAAGCCTAACAAGCCCAGCAGCCACTGGTAAGAAGCCAAGGCCACGGTCAATATGAAGATGAGCACCAGTGCCCAGACGATATGCATGCCGTGCCAACGCTGCACGAGAAACTTGGGCATATCCGCGATTCGCTCCCGTCTTATGGTGGTGTGCAAGCCGCGTTCCCGCGGCCTGCGGACCGGGCCTTATTGTTTAACGAACACTTTGCGCAGCGGGAACGCCGTATCGAGCAGCCCGATCAACAGATAGGCCTG
This sequence comes from Cohnella suwonensis, assembly GCF_042655365.1. NCBI lineage: Bacteria > Bacillati > Bacillota > Bacilli > Caryophanales > Paenibacillaceae > Cohnella > Cohnella suwonensis. The sequence goes on from NZ_JBHSMH010000034.1 coordinate 10,765, forward strand.
CGGGAAGAACAAAACCGGTACGCATAGCAAGAATGGCACTGCTTTCGACCATTTTTTCGCATCCGCCAAAAAGTAAAGGAATCCGAACGCGATCAACGTGAAGACGCAACCGAGAATCGGTTCAAGGTTCTTTGCCACGATCGCCCAGTAACCGTTGGCATCATTCGATATCGAGTGTACGGCTATAAAAGCGATTAAGTAATAGAGCACGAAACTCCTCGGCACTCTCCAAGTCATCGCTTTCGGCAGCGCGGGCGCTTCGATTCCCGACGCTTGGAGCGATACGCGCGACAGGGCATGCGTGATGATCGTGAACAGAATCGAGCTGAGAAGCAGAATCATCGGAAGCAGATTCATGATCTCCGAGCTCAAGTCCCGGGCGAGGCTCTCCGCTCCTCCCAGCTTGAATAGGTCTCCCCCGCCGGCTCTTTCCAGCTCCTTCAGGTTATCCGACAGCATGGAGGCGAGCTCCGCCTTCAAGTCGATGTCGAACATGACGGAGAATAAGGCCAGTTCCAGCAGAAGCTGGGCCAGCACGATGACGAAGCCGACGAGAACGGCCGTCTTCGCCGAACTTCCTTTCTTATAGATATGCCCCATCGCGACGGAAGGGACAAGAAAGAAAAATCCGAGCGTCGCGACGATCGGCCCGTTGCCTCCCGCCAGCAGGAACGCCGCCGCCCCGATCGCCAATACGTGCACGGCGAACGATTTGACGCTTAACATGCGGTAAAGAACGACGAAAGGCGTCATCATCAGAAAAATCGTTACGAAGTTCAAAGGCGTCGCCAGCGTGATCAAGAGCAGCCATGCGGCCGCGCTCCACGCGAGCGATTTCCAAGTTGCGTTCAATCCATTCACCTCTTGCGGATATGTTCGGACAGCTCGGACAGATCGCGGTATTGATCTTCCAGTTGATGTCCCTCTTGTTTGAGCTTGGCTAGCTTGTCCGCAACGGCGATGTCCAGGTCCCGGTACGAAATACCGAGCCGACGGCCCAAAATGTAGGCGCTCGCGATTAATCCGGCCAGACCGTCCACGACGCGGGAAGTGCTTCCTTCCCAGATCGCCCGGAACAGCCGCGACGTTTGATCGAGCACTTCGGTTTTCAGCCACTCGATCGTTCTCGTTCTCGTGGCCACGTCCAGATCGCGTTCCATCGCGATTCCTCCTACGCTTCGACTATGCCAAGGTGCAGAAGCCCGGAAAGCTGCAACCTTCATTATAGCATATTATCCGGCGCGGAAGTGAGCAGCTAGAGCCGGGGCCGTCGCTGCGCATGCGCAAAAAGGGCACCCCGCCGCGTACGGCGAGATGCCCTCTTCGTTGTTCTATCGGGTCAGCGTGAGCTGGCTTCCGTCCTTGCCCAGCTTCCAGCCTTGCGCCGCCAACGCGGCTACGGACACGTAGTTGCGCTCTCCGACGGAGAGCAGCTCCGCCGTCCTGCCGTCTTCCCAAGTCAGCTTATAGCCCCGCTCGAGAATCAGTTCGCCGGTCTTGGGTTTCGAAACTTCCATCGGCGTCGCGCCGTCCATGTTGACCGCGGTCGCCGCATGCTTCCGCTTGTCCCAAGAGACGAGATAACCGTGCGCCTTGAGCGCCTCCAGATCGACGTAGTTGCCGTCTCGGTATTCGAGGAGCGCCGTCGACGCGCCATCCCACTTCAACGAAGACGCGCTTTCCTTCACGCGAAGGAATTCGCTCTTGATCGGTTGGCCGACGCGGACGTCCTTGTGAAGCCCCTTGCCGTCCAGCGCCGTCTGCCCGCCCACGAGCACGTACTTGATGCCCGCGGACAACAATTCCGGCTTCGCGACCGTCGACTTGTCGCTGATCGTCTTGTAATCGAACACGACGATGTCCGCGTCCATGCCTTTGGCGATCCGCCCTTTCTTCTTCAAAGCCGGGGCTTGCTTCTCCAGCCGCTGCGCGGGCATCAGGGACATTTTCGCGATCGCGTCCGATAACGAGATGACCTGCTGCTCTCTTGCGTATAGCCCGACCGTCCTCGCGAACGTGCCCGAAGCGCGCGGATGGTTGTTATAGCCCGGCTCCAGAATGGCGTCGCTGCCGATCATGACGTAAGGCGCCTTGAGCGAGTCGATCACGTCCTGCTTCGGAATGGCGTAGGCGACCGCCAGCTTGCCTTCCTTCTGGTACTTGCGGAACGTGTCGGCGGTCAGCCGCTCATCCGTGCCGGCGATCTGCAAGTCCTTGTACGTGATGCGGAAGCGAGACTGCCAGCCCTCGTCGAACCGGGCGGAGTTCAAATACGTTCCCCAGTAATCGTAAGGATAGATGCAAGCGGTAATGTCGAGCCCTTCCGCTCTCGCGTCCTCGACCATCTTCAGAGACTGCCTCATCGAGAACGTGCCGCCCGTGCTGTTGATGTGATCGATATGTACGGCCGCCCCGGATGCCCGGGCGTAGCCGATTAATTCCTTCAACGCGTCGATGTTCGTGCCCGGCTCTTCCATATCCGAATATCTGGCGTGGAAATAAACCGGAACGTTGTACTTGTACGCGAGCTTCATCATCGGAAGAATTTCCTTATCGTTAACGCCCGGCACGTATTCCAAGCTAAAGGAAATGCCGAGAACGCCGTCGTTCAACGCCTTCTCCGCTTGGTCTACGAGCTTCTTCACTTGTTCCGGCTTGGCCGTGTCGTAACGGCTTAGCTTGAATGGATTGCGGGCATGCGTGTAGAAGAACGAAGCTCCGAAATGGACCGGCGTCCGGTTGCGTTCGTAATACGGATACCACTTCTCCGGAGACGTCGTTCCCCCGTGCATGGCGATGTTCGTCGTCACGCCGTCGGCGATCTTGTTCCATACGCCGAGCGGATTCGGATCGTAACTCAGATTGTCGATGAAGCCCGGCGCCACGACGAGCCCCTTGGCGTCGATCGTCCGCTTGCCCTTCAGCGGCTTGTCCGTCACGAGCACGATCGTGCCTCCTTGAATGGCCACGTTCAGCCCTTCCCGGTCGAGCTTCGTCTCGGGATTGATAACCCTGCCGTTCGAGATGACGACGTCGTAAGTCTTGTTCAGCTCGGACGCCGTCGGCTGATCGATCGGCGCCTCTTCGGGCTCGGGCGAGGCACTCGGGGCCGGCGCTGCCGATTTCCCTTCCGTCGGGAGCGCCGTTCCCGGCAATTCGCCCGCGCTCGCGGCCGAACTCGGCGCCGCGTCTTTCTGGTCTCCCCTAAGCGTCGTTGCCGCCCATACCGTTCCCGCGACGACGAGCGCCGCGAGTAGCGCGATGAAAGGGAGAGTGCTGCGTCTCGGTTTGTTCTGGCTGTGGGTCATCTGTCCTCCAAGTTGTCCGGTATCGTCCTACGCTTCCCGCTTGACCGCCCTGTCGTTCGATTGAATCGGAAGAAGCAGCTTCTCGCAATAATCGATAATGTCGCTGCGCCGTACGATGCCGATAAAAATATTCATGTCGTCCACGACCGGAACGAAATTCTGCGTCTTGGCCAGCGAGATTAGATCTTCCATGTTGGCGTCGATGCGTACGGCCAGGTTATTCATTCTTAACGGAACTTCGTCGAGGGATACCCGGTGCAGCTGATCGAATCCGTGCTCCGGATTGTTCTTCAGGAACCAGAGCAGATCCCCTTCGGTGACCGTCGCCTTGTATTCGCCCGCTTCGCCGATGACCGGCACCGCGGTGTACCGGTGACGTTCCATTTTCTCCAGCGTCTGGCGTAACGTCGCGCCTACGCTGACGGTGACGACCTCTTGCTTAGGCAATAAAAAGAAAGCGATATTCATACGTTCCTCCTTCGCAGACTTTGTCTTTACGTCTTGTCGAAAGACCCGAAGCCATCTGCCGCGGCTTCCTTATTATAGCATTAAGGACGGATGTTCTCCATCCGCCCCGTCTATTTCCATCGTTATGCCGGTTGCTTGCTCGCGGACGCGCCGCTCTCGCCCGTCGGCTGTCCCGCTTGTTCGTCCTTCTCGCCGGGCACGATCAGCTGGTCTTCCGGAGTATTCGGATTCGTCCATAACGCGATCGTCGCGCGAACCGCATCGAGATCTTGCTCGTCCGCGGCGAAATACCACAGATTGTCCGTGCCCATCCGTTTGCCTTCGCCTTTCAACGTATAGCTCTTGATTTCATGGCCCGTCTGCAGGAACTGCTTCGCCAGCGAATTCATCGCCGACGGAGGCAGGTCGGTGCTGAAATTATCGCCGACGATATCGAGCACCTCGGGGATTTTATCCCACTGCTGCAGCGAAGACGCCTTATGCATGAGCGCCTCGATGAACGCGCGGTTGCGTTCCGTCCGCGCCATGTCGCCGCCCGCGTCTTCGCGGTATCTGACGTAATTGAGCGCTTCTACGCCCGTGTAGCTCGGTTTGTTCGCTTCGACCGTGAATTTCTCGTGATCCGCGCCCTTGTTGACGATGTCTTTGCCGATCGGGAGCGAGATGCCTCCGAGCGTGTCGACGACTTTCACGAAGCCTTGGAAGTTGATCGTCGCGTAATGGTCGACTTTCGCGTCGAGCAGCTTCTCCACGCTGTTCACGGCCATTTCCGCGCCGCCGAAGGCGTACGCGTGCGTGATTTTGTCCTGTGTGTCCTTGCCGACGATCTCCGCGTACGTGTCGCGCGGAATCGAGACCATCAATACTTTGCCGTCGTTCGGACGAACGACCGTATAGATGATCGTATCCGAACGTCCGCGTTCCTTCGCGCGGGCGTCCACCCCGAGCAGCAGCATGCTGAACGGCTCGCTGACTTGCGGTTCTTCGACGACCGGACGGCCCTCCAGCGGCTGATAGGAATCTTGGAAGCTCGCCTCCACTTTATCCGACAGAAACAGATCGTACCCTAGCGCCGATAGCGCGCCTCTGTTTGCATAAATAAGACCTGCGGCAACGACAAGCGTCATGAACGACGCGATCAACGTGATTTTAAAACGACGATAATTACGCATGATATCTTCTCCTTCTCCATTTCCCTTATATTATTTTCTCTCTCTATTTTGCGTTTGGGCACTCTCGGTAAGAGCTCACAGACCCCTATTATACGATTGACGGAACGAAGAAGTTACAGTTTTCGAGATGGCAAATAGAATACATTCCTTCCGATCCAACATCCGGCACCGCTCCCTGCCCCGACTTTTCGCGGACCGAACTAGACCAAAGTCCGGGTACCAAACTCATCCTTAGGCCGTGATTTCATACGTCTTCCATCCGGTATACTTCAATCATTCGATCCGTTCAGGAGGTATTCAGCACCATGTCACAACCCGTATTGCAGCTTCGCAACGTCACGAAGACGATCGGCAAGCGCAACATCGTCAACGACCTTTCTTTCGAAATACCCGCAGGCGAAGTATTCGGCTTCTTAGGCCCGAACGGCGCCGGCAAAACGACGACGATCCGCATGATCGTCGGCCTCATCTCCATGACGAAAGGCGAGGCCATCATCAAGGGCGTCTCCGTCCGGCAGAACTTCGAGCTGGCGATGACCCATATCGGAGCCATCGTCGAGAATCCGGAAATGTACAAGTTCCTTACCGGCTATCAGAACCTCGTTCATTTCGCGCGCCGGCATTCCGGCGTCACGAAAGAGCGCATCGACGAAGTCGTAACCCTGCTAGGCCTTCAGAACCGGATTCACGAGAAGGTCAAGCGCTATTCCCTCGGCATGCGGCAACGGCTCGGCGTCGCCCAAGCCATTCTTCACCGGCCTTCGTTGCTCATTCTGGACGAACCGACCAACGGTCTCGATCCGGCGGGCATTCGCGAACTCCGCGATTACCTCCGCAAGCTGACGAAGGAAGAAGGCATCTCCGTCATCGTCTCCTCGCACTTGCTGTCGGAGATGGAGCTGATGTGCGACCGCGTCGCCATCATTCAAGGCGGCAAGCTCGTCGACATTCGCTCGCTTCAAGAACACAAGGATACCGCGCAGACGAAAATCATGATCGAAGTCGGAGACCTGCACGCCGCCCACCGGCTGCTCTCGGACTCTTTCGACGAATCGCTGCTGTCCATTGACGGCAACCAACTCGAGGTCCTTTCGGACAAGACGGCCATCCCGGATATCGCGAGGCTGCTCGTCAAGTCCGGTCTCGACGTCTACGGCATCCATGCCGCGCAGAAATCGCTCGAAGAGCAGTTCCTCGAAATTACCGGAGGTGAGATGGTTGTCTAGCTTAACGCAACTCATTCGCAATGAAAACATGAAAATCTACCGCCGTCCAAGAACGTGGATCATGGTCGGCATCCTCGTTCTCGCCATCGGTCTGCTCAGCTGGATCATGAAATGGGACTCCAGCAAAGATGACCAAAGCAATTGGCAGAACAGTCTCACTCAGCAGAACGCGCAAATGCAGATGGACCTGACCCAATTGAAGGATACGAACGACAATCAGCGGGAATGGCTAACCGAACAGATAAAGCTCAACCAGTACTATCTTGATCACGATATCAATCCGAACGATCTTTCTTTATGGAATTACGTCAACAACTCGGCTGAACTGATCATCCTGATCACGATCTTGACGGTCATCATCGCCGCCGACATGATCGCAGCCGAATTCTCGTGGGGAACGATCAAGTTATTGCTAGTCGGTCCCTCCTCGCGAACGAAGATCATGCTCGCCAAGTACGTGTCGACCATGATCTTCGCTATTCTGCTTCTGGTTCTGTCATTCGCGGTGGCGTTCCTCTTCGGATCGATACTCGAAGGCTTTAGCGGACTTTCCCTTCCGCACTTGACGATCGGAGATAACGGGCTCGTTCATGAAGGCTCCATGATCGTGAATTCCTTGCAGCAGTATGGTTACAACATCGTCTCGCTGCTCCTGTACGTAACGATGGCGTTCATGATCTCCGCCGCGTTCCGGAGCTCGTCGATGGCAATCGCCTTCTCGCTTCTCTTCATGCTCGTCGGCAACACGTTGTCGGAGATTCTGCGCGAATACAGCTGGGTCAAATACTTGCTGTTCTCCAATATCGACCTGCGGCAGTATTTGGAAGGCGGCCAGCCGCTTCACCCCGATATGACGCTCGGCTTCTCGATCGGTATGCTCGCCATCTACTACATCGTGTTCAAGTTCGTCGCTTGGGCCTTGTTCACGAAGCGCGACGTGGCGGCTTAACTGTTAAGCATTTATAGAAGGGACTATTCCTCGTCATGTAATTGACGTCGGGATAGTCCTTTTCCTTTTATTTGGCATTTTCGTTGTTTTTCCTATATATTCTAGTCATAACGAGAATGATTGGAGAGATTCGATGCGCGCGCTCCGAATGCTTGGCTTGGCGGCACCGATCGCGACGGTTGCGATATCGCTACTGTTTCTTTATGCGAACCCCTATGATTCCGATCCCGATCTGCTATCCCACACTACGCAACTATCCGTCTATCTTTTGCTGATTGCGCCAGCCCTTGCCGCCGTACTCGCCTATGCGATCCGCAACCGCGCACTCAAGCTGACTGCGTTCTACTGGTCGCTTCCTGCGGGACTTTATCTCGGGTTGGCCGGCATCCCCAGCTATTGGACCTTGTTGATCCTGTCGATCTTCCTCTATTTATTCATCCCGACTGCCCCGATCCCCCGACAGCAGCATGCAAACTGCAAAAGTGCAGGTTGATGCACCCTTTTCCCGGAACGAACGTCAACAACCTACATACGCTACAGGTTGTTTTGGCATTTTCGAGAGAAATAACCCTTTTCCGCCAAACAAAATGCATATTTGCAGGTAATCGCGCCGTATCAGCCTTTTCGCACCCAACAAACTGTACTACGTGCAGGTTGTTCCCATTAAAGCACCCAAAAATAAACAAACATACCTTTCCGGCCGCCCCCCAAGCGAGACCGACCAAAGCAAAGCACAAAAAACGCCGCCGGTTGCCCGGCGACGTCGTTCGCGTTGTGTGAAGCTATACCTTCGATACTACTCGGTCGTGTATGGCAGCAAAGCCATTTGACGCGCGCGTTTGATCGCTACGGTCAACATGCGTTGGTATTTCGCTTTCGTGCCCGTCACGCGACGTGGCAAGATTTTGCCGCGCTCGCTGATGAACTTACGAAGCAAGTCCAACTCCTTGTAGTCCACGTGAGTAATTTTATTTACCGTGAAGTAGCAGACCTTCTTGCGTTTGTTACGGCCGCCACGGCGGAATTTACGAGGCTCGCGTTGCTCGCCGCCTTCGCGTGGACCGCGTGGTCCGCGCTCTTCGCGCGCTGCAGGAGCAGTTGTTTGTTGTTCGCTCATTTGTTATCCGTCCTTTCCAGTTAAAATGGCAAATCATCGTCCGATATGTCGATCGGTCGCCCGTCGTCCGCGAAGGGATCGTTGCTGTTACCGCTATTGCGAGAGGAGCCAGAGCTGCGGTTGCCGCCTCCGGACCCGCCTCCGCTATTGTTCGAGCCGCCAAAGCCGCCTTCTTCCCTTGCTTGTCCGCCGCCCTCGCGGTTTGCGGATTCCAAGAAACGAACGTTATCGGCAATGACTTCCGTCACGTATACGCGTCGGCCTTCGTTGTTCTCGTAGTTGCGCACTTGCATGCGGCCTTCCACGGCGGCCAAACGGCCTTTACGAAGATAATTAGCGCACGTCTCCGCGAGCTGTCTCCAAGTGACGACCGGAATGAAATCCGCTTCGCGATCTTCGCGGTTAGTACCGGAAGAGAACGGGCGATCCACGGCGAGCGTAAATTGGGTAACGGCTACGCCGGCAGGCGTGTAGCGCAATTCGGGATCCTTGGTCAGGCGCCCTATGAGAATGACTCGATTCAACATCGCGGGTTCCCTCCACTAAAAACTGACATTAAGGCTTGCGGCGGATTTCCGCCTGGCAATGTGCGGTTTACGCGGTTTGTTCTCTGACGACCATGTGACGAATCACTTCGTCCGTAATCTTCAGAACGCGTTCCAGCTCCGTGACAACAGCAGGCGTAGCTGTGAAATGAACCAACACATACGTCCCATCGCGGTGTTTGTTGATCTCGTAAGCGAGACGACGTTTACCTTGCACGTCATGCTTCACGATCTCTCCGCCGTTCACGATGATGCCCTGGAATTTTTCCACGACAGCTTGAACGGTTTCTTGTTCCACGTCCGGACGGATGATGTACATCAACTCGTAGTTGCGCATCTTCCGTTCACCTCCTTTAGGTCTTTGGCCTCTCCCTTTGTATACCGAAATCATCGATCTCGGCGGAGAAGCAAGGAGTATGCTTTCAATAGCATACCTGAATACTTTAGCACAACGGCCCGCATATCGCAAGGAATTTCGCGCTACACTATCCCCATGACAGGGGGTGAACGCAAATGGGCGAATACACGCAATTCGAGCCGGGCCAACGGGCTCCGAACGACGGCGAGTACATGGAAGTGGGAGAAGATGCCTTTCACATGGGGATCAACAACCCGCAGCACGTGACGCTTCGCAAAGGGGAGCGTTTTCCGGAGACGTCGAACCATAATCGCAAGTGGAAAAAGATGAAGCAGTTCCGTTAGAAAAAAATCGGCGACCATGTATATCGATCGCGGTTTTGTGCCATTCTATATTTCGGCGACGCAAAACGAGAGGTGTGGTTCCCTTGAACGACAAGGCGCAACATCAGCAGGAGGAACACGTTCCATTCGGAGTAGGTTAACGGAAGCGAGGCGTTGTGCTAAAGACTCCGTTCTGTAACACGCGGATCCTTTGATCCGGTCACCGAAGCGCTGAACTGCAATCAGCAACGTTGGTTACGTCTCATTGCAACTCATTACACGTCGCCCGAAGAGCCCCGCGAGGGGCTCTTCGTTATTTTCTATACGATGTCCCCGGACTTGATCGCCCCTTCGATGAAACAAAAAAACGACCCCGTCTTGGGATCGATCGCGGTTTGATTTATGGCGGAGAGGGTGGGATTCGAACCCACGCACGGCGCGAGCCGCCTAGATGATTTCGAGTCAACCCCCTTGGGCCTCTTGGGTACCTCTCCGCAGCAAGGAAAATCATATCACATCTCGGACAGCCGCGCAACTGGTTTCGCCATCCAGTTCAATTGCCCGATTCGGCGCTTTCTTCCGCCCCGGGATCGGCTTCTCCGGCCGCCGATTTCAGTACCTTCTTTAAGCTTTTCTCGAACTTCGCGCGCGGCAGCAGGATGCTGTGTTTGCATTTTACGCACTTGATGCGGATGTCCATCCCCATGCGGATAATCTCCATCTCGTTCGCTCCGCACGGATGCTGCTTCTTCATCATGACGACATCGCCAAGGTCGAACGTTTTCCGCTCCATCCCGATTCCCCCGTTTCGTTTGCGCGGCTTTCTAGGTTGTCGCGTCCGTCGCAGCTTCCGTCGCAGCTTCCGCCCTTGCCGTATCGAATGATTTCTTCAATTCGGTGTTGATTAGCCGCGTGATTTCGCCCGTCGTATTCGGCTTGCATCTGGCGGTCACGCGAATCGTCATTTGGTTCATTTCGAGCGTCTGAATGCCGAGCACTTCGGGCTTCGCCGTCAGGTTCGGACTCTCGATGCGATCCAGCACCTCGCGAATGGCCGTCATTTGCTCTTCGACCGTCTTGTCCGACGAGATCGTCAGATCGACGACCGCCAGCAGCGGATTGATGGAGAAGTTGGTCACTTGGACGATCGCGCCGTTCGGAATAATATGAATCTCGCCCGTCCAGCTTCTCAGCGTCGTCGCCCTTAGACCGATCATCTCTACCGTTCCTTTGAACGTTCCGAGCTGGACGACGTCGCCTACGGCGAATTGATCTTCCAAGATGATGAAGAACCCGGTGATCACGTCTTTCACGAGACTTTGCGCCCCGAAGCCGATCGCGAGACCGAGGACGCCCGCGCCGGCAAGCAGCGGAGCCAGCTGAATATGGAATTCTCCCAGAACGAGAAGGATCGTAATAAAATTAATCATATACGATGCGGCGTTCTTCAGCAATTTTCCCATCGTCTGCACGCGCCGCGCGCGCAGCTTCAGCCGGTTCGACTTCTCGTCGTTCGTGACGTGGTCGATGAACCGGTTCAGCACGATAAGCGCGAGCCGGCTGACCAGCACGATCAGTACGATTCGCAACAGGACGAGCAACGCCGCCGTCCACATTTCCGTATCTTGTACCGTCTCCCAGAATCGATCGATGAACTTAGTCCATAGATTGCTCTGCAAAACATCGATCTGTAACGCCGTATAGATTCTCATGGTACGCCTTACTCCTTTAACCGCGTCTTACTCGATTTCCTCGTAGCCCGCGGGAGTTCTTTCGAACATCCCTCTGATCTCTACGTTCTCCGACGCGATGATGCTCTTGACTTGGGGAAGCTCTTCGACCGGAAAAGCGATCGACAACGCGCAGCCCGCCGTGATTTCCTTGGGCGTCGGACAAATATCGATCTCGATATCCGCGTATTCCAGCAACATTTCCGCCCTGAGCGCCTGCTGCGTAGAATCGAACGCGATCAATAGCGTGTCCGTGGCCATTGGCTTAGCCTCCCCGTAAGATTACTATAATACTTTTGCGCGATTATACGCCCTTTCCGATGCGCAAGTATAAATGAGCCCTTCCGTCCATATACTAGTAACATACTAGGGTAGGAGGCGAATCGGGCGAATGAACGGCGCGTGGGAGAAACGTCCGGGCTCCGCACCGGAATCGGCGGCGCTCTCTTTGAAGATTCCTTTTAACGATCCAACAGTCTTGCATCGGTTATCCCAAAATCTCGAATACCATCTCGAATCGCTGCCGCAGGATCGCCCCATCGTTATCGTCTGCGTCGGCACGGACCGTTCGACCGGAGATTCGCTGGGACCTCTCGTCGGCACCGCGCTCGCGAGGGAGTACAGCGACTTATTCGATTTGTACGGCACGCTGGAGGAACCCGTTCACGCGATGAATTTGGGCGACACGTTGCTCAAGATCATGAGAACGTCTCGCCAACCTTTCGTCATCGCCGTCGACGCTTGTCTCGGACAAGTGTCCAGCGTCGGCTGCATCCAAGTCGGCGACGGCCCGGTTCGACCCGGAGCCGGCGTGAACAAAGAGCTTCCTCCCGTCGGAGACATCCATATGACGGGCATCGTGAACGTCGGCGGCTTCATGGAATATTTCGTTCTTCAGAACACTCGGCTGAACCTTGTCGTCAAGATGTCCGAGATTATCGCCAAAAGCATTTACTCGGCGGTACATAAAGTCCGTAGCAATCGTTCGGTCATTCCTTTTGCATTGCCTGACTGATTGCCAGCTTCTCTTCGGGAGTGAGCAAGTACGCCGACTGCCCCTTATCGATCGGCTTCGCGTACAGGAACGTCTGCTCCCTGCCGTGAATGCCAGTAATAACGACGCCGTCTTGGCCGTCGTTGACGATCGCGATCGAGAAGCTCAGGTCGCTTCCGGAATCCGAGAACGCGTTGAACCGATGAACGCCTACCCGTCCCTTCTGGATGGCCTGGCGTTTGCCGTGTTTGTCGAGCAACTCCGCCTGCTCGTTCTGTTTGGCGTTGAGCTCGCCCAATCTGTCGTGTACGACGTCCATGACGTCTTCCATGTTGCTCATGCCCGTTTCTCCCATGAGCTTGGCATGCGCTTTGTCCAGCTTCTTGAGCTTGCTTCCGATGACTCCGACCCATACCAACGCCACGACCAGAAGCAAGCCTTCCCCGGCCGCCACCGCCATCGCGATATCGTCATTCCAACCTTCCATGATTCCCTTTTCCCCCAGTGTTTCTTTCTATGGTGATTCGGAATTTATAAGAGGTTGTTCAAAAAGTCCGATTATAATCACGAATTGAATCAGGAAGCATATTCGGCATCGAATCTTGAATTCAGCCGGGACTTCCGGTTCTCACGTAGGTTTGCCTACGCTCCGATCCTCATTCCCTAGCTTCTTTCAACCTTCTCGGTGCTGATCACCGAACTTTTTGAACTCGCACTATAAGTTTCACGCCTATCCATTTCGAATACACCTACGCAAAGCTTCCTCGTCGTTCAAGGACGCCGAGGTCGTGTTTGCTTGAAAACCGCTCTATTTGTACCTCTCTCAGATCGATTTTCGGAGTGCGTTAGCGATATCGCGAACCGCGTCTACCATGGTTACGATTTCCGAATCGGCCGTAAAATATCCGGGACTCGCCCGTACCGCTCCCGTCTCGTATGTTCCCGCCGTTTCATGGCCGAGAGGCGTGCAATGAAAGCCGGCCCGAACGGCGATGCCGTACCGTTGGTCAAGCAGGAAGGCCAGTTCCGACGGATCGACTCCGTCCATGACGAACGAGACGATCGCCGTCCGTTCTTTCCCAAGCTCCGGCCCCAATATCGAGATGCCTGGAATGCGTAGCAACCCTTCCATCAATTCGAACGTTTGCCGCAGCTCCTTGGCATGAATCGCTTCCGTCGTTTCTTTCAGTACGAATTGTACGCCTTCCGCGAGTCCCGCGATGCCGACCGTATTCGGCGTCCCCGCCTCGTAGCGGTCCGGCCGGACGGTCGGTTGCTCCGGCGCCTCCGACTTGCTGCCCGTTCCGCCCTGCATAAGCGGCTCCAGTTCTAGCTCCGGATGAATGTACAATCCACCGGTCCCCTGAGGCCCTTGTAACCCTTTGTGCCCCGGAAAAGCAAGCAGGTCGATATTCATCGCCGCCACGTCGATCGGCACCGTTCCTGCGCTCTGAGCGGCGTCCACGAGGAACCTCGCCCCTTTGCTTCTGGCGATCGCTCCGAGCTCTCCGACCGGAGCGATCGTCCCGAGCAGATTCGAGCTGTGCGTGACCGCGAGCAGCTTCGTGTTCGCCGCCATCGCCTCTTCGACTTTCTCCGGATCAATGACACCCTGCTTGTCAGTCGCGACGTAAGTCACTTCGATGCCGAGCTTTCTCTTCAGCGCCTCAAGCGGTCGCCTCACCGAATTATGTTCCAATGAAGTCGCCACGACATGATCGCCGGGCTGAAGCAACCCTTGTATCGCCATATTCAACGCATGCGTCGTATTCATCGTAAATGCAATATCGTTAGGATTCGCGATACGGAACAGCCGCGCCAATCGCTTACGTCCCTCGAACAGCACCCTGCTAGCCCTTACGGCCATCGCATGGCTTCCCCTGCCCGGATTCGCCGCGCTTTCCCTCATCGCACGTTCCATCGCCTCGACGACCGACAGCGGCTTCGGCCAACTCGTCGCCGCATTGTCCAAGTAAATCGGACGCTTCTCTTCCCGCTCTCGCAAGCCGTTTCACCGCCTTAACGCATCAATAGCATACCTTAGTTTAATCCTTCCATCGGAAGATTACAACTTAGGCATGCTATCGTTTTCGACGCTTACGCGAGCGCTTTAAGCAATTCCAACAGGCGCTCCAGGTCGCTCTTGCCGAAGTAGCTGAGCTCGATGCGTCCCTTGTCCTTGTTCGGTTTGATCCGGACCGTCGTCTGGAATTTATCTCTGAGCGCGTTCTCGATTTCTTCGATGAACGGATCGCGCTTCTTCGCTTTCGTCTTCGACTTGGCGTTCGGTTTCGTTTCCGGTTTCTGAAGAACTTCTTCCAGTTCCCGCACGCTCCACTCGCCGGACACCGCTTGTTTGGCCAATTGACGCTTGGCCGCATCGTCCTTCACGCCGGCTAGCGCCCTTGCGTGACCCATGGACAATGTTCCACGTGAAACATAATCTTTGATTTCGTCCGGCAACGCTAGCAACCGAAGGAAGTTAGCAATGTGCGAACGCGACTTACCGACCTTCAAGCTCAGTTCCTCTTGCGTCATGCTGAACTGGTTCATGATTGCTTGGTAGGCGATCGCGACTTCGATGGAATTCAGATCTTCGCGCTGAACGTTCTCGATCAGGGCGATCTCCATGACCTGCTGATCGTTGTACGTCCTTACGACCGCCGGAATCGTCGCATTGCCGAGCAATTGGGACGCCCGGAACCGTCTTTCCCCGGCGATGATCTCATATCCTTTTAACGCTTGGCGTACGACGATCGGCTGAATGACGCCGTGTTCGCGGATCGACTCCGCCAATTCCTTAATCGCGTCTTCCTCGAACGTTTTACGAGGTTGGTACGGGTTCGCGCGTAATTGCGGGAGCGGTATTTCGACGATCTTATCGTCCTCTTTAATGGATAAAGAGGTGATCAGCGCGTCTAATCCTTTACCTAGCCGCTTGCTCATACGAGATCACTTCCTTCGCCAGCTCGAGATACACTTCTGCGCCTTTGGATTTCGGATCGTACGTGATGATGGACTGACCGTGGGACGGCGCTTCGCTTAACCGGACGTTACGCGGAATGACCGTCTGGTACACCTTCTGTTGGAAGTACTTCTTCACTTCTTCGATGACTTGGATGCCCAAGTTCGTGCGCGCGTCGAACATCGTCAGCAATACGCCTTCGATTTGCAGCGTCGTGTTCAAGTGCTTCTGCACGAGGCGAATGGAGTTCAGCAGTTGGCTGAGTCCTTCAAGCGCGTAATATTCGCACTGAATCGGGATCAATACCGAGTCCGCCGCCGTTAACGAGTTGATCGTCAGAATGCCGAGAGACGGCGGGCAGTCGATCAACACGTAATCGAAATCCTTGCGAACGAGCGCCAACGCCTTCTTCAGCCGAACTTCCCGGGACATCGTCGGCACAAGCTCGATTTCCGCTCCCGCGAGCTGTATCGTCGCCGGAATGATTTTAAGATTCGGCACTGCCGTATCTGCAATCGCTTGTCTCGGATGCACTTCGTTGATCAACACGTCATAAATGCAGTAATTCACGTCCGCCTTATTAATTCCGATCCCGCTTGTCGTATTGCCCTGAGGATCGATGTCGACGATGAGCACCCGTTTGCCTAGCGACGCGAGGCACGCGCCAAGGTTCACCGATGTCGTCGTTTTGCCGACTCCGCCCTTCTGGTTGGCAATCGCTATTATTTTAGACAACCTATTCACCTCAATGTTAGTCAAGCAAGTAACAACGACGCTTACACTCACGAGAATGCGAGACGTTGCTTATCGTTTCGGTATACGAATGATAATCTCGTAATGATCTTCGCAATCTTTCTCGCTGGCATTGATCGGAATGCCCGAACCGGTCACCATATCTACCGTCTGGCGAATCGTGTTCACCGCAAGCCGAACGTCTTTGGAGAAGGAAATTCGTTTCGATTTCTTCGTCCGCGAAGATTCCAGGTAAAGCGCGATACGCGCCTCGGTCTGTTTGACGTTCAATTCTTTGTCGATGATCTCAACAAGTACTTTATTCTGCAATTCTTCGTCGCTTATCGCGAGCAACGCGCGACCGTGGCGTTCGGTGATTTTCCGTTCCAGCAACGCTTGTTTCGCGGATTCGCCCAATTGCAGCAATCGAATCTTGTTCGCGATCGTCGACTGGCTCTTGCCAAGCCGCTGTGCAAGGCTTTCCTGCGTCAATTGATGCAGATCGATCAGCTTCTGGTATGCGATCGCTTCTTCCAGCGAGGTCAAGCCTTCGCGTTGCAAATTCTCGATGAGCGCCATCGATGCAGCCTGAGAATCGTTGATTTCGCGAACAATGCCCGGAATATGATCCATGCCGAGCTTCGTAACCGCACGCCAACGCCGTTCTCCCGCGATAATTTCGTATTTGCCGTCGCGCACCCGAACGACGATTGGCTGAATGATACCGTGGGTTCTGATCGTTTGACACAATTCGTCAATCCGTTCGTCGTCGAAGATCGAACGCGGTTGGTAAGGGCTGGGGACGATCTCATGAATCGGAATTTGTTTAACTTCCTCTTGATTGCCGCGATCGGACAAGCCGAGCAGCCTGGAGAATGATTCTTTCATAGGTTCCGGATCACCACATTAAGTAAGATAGACCACGTAAACATGCATTCGGCGTCCTCTGAACGCTGTCTACCGGCCTGTGTTCCAAGCATAAAGGGTTGTTGCCGCGCGTCTCGCGTGTAACCGCAATTGCCACCGGCATCGAATTCGATAAAGACGATCCGAACCTTCCAAATAAGTACCCCTAGCGACGAAAAAGCGCCGCTATAATGCGCCTGTCGGCACAGATGCGGCACGCTTGTCTGTTATCTGATTAGATTCGCTATGCAAACCCGATTTTCCTGCCTTCGAACAAAAATTTCAACGATGGCTACCTCCTAAAGATACCACTTCTAACGACTCTAGTAAACGCAAAAAATGTTCCACGTGAAACATTGCGAGAGTCGCAATGATGTTTCACGTGGAACATTCGAAGAGCCGTTTCGTTTGTCGGTACTACTTTGTGTTTCTGAACGAGAGCGACGGCTTCAACAACGGAGTTTTCAACGGAATGCCCGCCTTCCGCGGATACTCGTTCGGCGTCGCTTGTTGTTTGACGCAGATGACGAGATGACGATCCGCCCCCTCCGTCGGTAACGTTAATTTCTTGACTTCTACCAACTTGCCGCCGAGCTTCGTTAAGCTGAACTTCGCTTCGTCGAGTTCCGCGGAGAGGTCCGTCCCCTTCATCGCAATGAACACGCCGCCCGTCCTTACGAACGGCAGGCAGAATTCGTTCAACACGGCAAGCCTTGCGACCGCCCTCGCCGTCACGATATCGTACTTATCGCGGTGCTCCTTCAGTCTCGCCACCTCCTCCGCACGACCGTGCAAGCTGACGACCTTCTCGAGTCCCAGCTTGGACGCCACTTCTTCCAAAAAGCGAATTCTCTTCGCCAAAGCGTCGATGATCGTCACCCGGAGGTGCGGAAAAACGATTGCGAGAGGAATGGAGGGGAATCCGGCACCGGAACCGATGTCCGCCAAACAATGATGATCGGCGAACCTGCCGATGCCGGCCAACGTCAACGAATCGTAGAAGTGTTTCTCGTACACGGCGCTCCTCTCGGTTATGCCGGTCAAGTTCATCTTCTCGTTCCACTCGACGAGCAACTCGTAATACGTCTCGAATTGCATCAATTGACGCTCCGACAGTTCAATGCCAAGCGACCGTGCCTGCTCGACGAATTGTATCTGAATCGCGTCCGTCATGAGCCGTGCGCCGCCGCGGTCACCCGGTTATAGTGTTCCAAGTGGACGAGCAAAATCGACAAGTCCGCCGGCGTTACCCCGGAGATCCGCGAAGCTTGCCCGATCGACAACGGACGGACTTTACCAAGCTTCTGCTTCGCCTCCATCGCCAATCCGTGAATAATGTCGTAATCGATATTGTCTGGAATGCGCTTCTTCTCCATTTTTTCCATGCGTTCGACTTGAATCTGCTGTTTCTCGATATAACCGGTGTATTTGACTTGAATCTCGACCTGTTCCTTCACCTCTTCGGACAATTCCGCTTCCGACGGGGCGATCCCTTCGAGATGACGATAAGAAATTTCGGGACGACGCAGCAACGTCAGGCCATCTACCGTATTGTTGAGCGGAGCGGACCCGGCTTCCGCCAGCATCGCTTGAACAGCCTCGTCCGGACGGAATTTCGTATCCTTCAGCCTCGCGATCTCGGCTTCGACCAATGCTTTCTTCGCCAAGAACCGCTCGTAACGTTCTTCCTTGATCAATCCGATCTCGAAGCCGGTCGGCGTCAAGCGAAGATCCGCATTGTCGTGCCTTAGGAGCAACCGGTATTCGGCGCGCGATGTCAGCAAACGATAAGGTTCGTTCGTCCCTTTCGTTACGAGGTCATCGATCATAACGCCGATATAGCCTTTAGAACGGTCAATGATAACCGGTTCGCGGCCTTGCGCTTTGCGAGCGGCGTTAATGCCCGCCATAATGCCTTGCCCGGCCGCTTCCTCATACCCGGACGTTCCGTTGATCTGACCCGCGGTGAACAAGTTGCTTACGATCTTCGTCTCCAGCGAAGGCCATAGCTGCGTCGGAACGACCGCATCGTATTCGATGGCGTAACCGGTGCGCATCATTTCGACTTTCTCGAGACCCGGAATCGAACGCAGAATGCTCAGTTGCACCTCTTCGGGCATGCTTGTCGACAAGCCTTGAACGTAATATTCCTTTGTGTTCCGCCCTTCGGGCTCGAGGAAGATCTGATGCTTCGGTTTATCCGCGAAACGAACGATCTTATCCTCGATGGATGGACAATAACGCGGACCCGTACCTTCGATGACTCCCGTGAACATCGGCGCCCGGTACAAGTTGTCGTTAATGATTTGATGCGTCTCCTCGGACGTATAAGTGAGCCAGCAAGGAATTTGCTGTTCGGCATGCGCCATGTACTCCGTCTCGTAAGAGAAGTACTTCGGATTCGCGTCTCCCGGTTGGATCTCCGTTTTGCTGAAATCGATCGTATCTTCGTGCACGCGAGGCGGCGTCCCCGTCTTGAACCGCGCCAATTGGAAGCCTTCGCGTTTCAATGCTTCGGACAGCTTCAAAGAAGGCTGCTGATTGTTCGGTCCGCTTTCGTACATCAGTTCGCCCATGATCACTTTGCCGCGCAAATACGTACCCGTCGTCAAGACGACCGTCTTGGCGCCGTACTCGGCCCCCGTCTTCGTCACGACGCCGACGACCGTTCCGTTCTCGACGATCAAATCGTCGACCATGCCCTGGCGAAGCGTCAGCTTCTCTTCCTTCTCGATCGTTTCCTTCATCGTGTGCTGGTACAGGAACTTATCCGCTTGCGCGCGAAGCGCGTGCACGGCCGGACCTTTGCCCGTATTGAGCATCCGCATTTGAATGAAAGTCTTATCGATATTGCGTCCCATCTCGCCCCCGAGCGCATCGATCTCGCGAACGACGTGCCCTTTCGCCGGACCTCCGACGGAAGGGTTGCAAGGCATGAACGCGACCATGTCCAAATTGATCGTCAACAACAACGTTTCGCAGCCCATTCGCGCCGATGCCAACGCCGCTTCGCAGCCCGCGTGGCCGGCTCCGATGACGATAACGTCGTATTCGCCCGCTCTGTAACCCATTTTACTCACTCCTTTATTTGCCTAAGCAGAATTGAGAGAAAATCTGATCGAGCAACGAATCGCCCGCCGCATCCCCGAGTATTTGTCCGAGCGACTCCCATGAAGCCGCGATGTCAATCTGAATTAAATCGATCGGAATACCTTCGTATGTCGCCTGGATCGCATCCTTAAGCGATCTCTTCGTCTCATATAATAACGCGATATGCCTCGCATTGCTAACGTATGTCATATCTCCGGCTTCGACCTTGCCGCTGAAGAACAACGACGACACCGCAAGCTCGAGCGCCTCGATTCCTTCGCCTTCCTTCGCCGACAAGGATACGATACGCTCCTTCGGGTAATCCCGTTCGACTTCGGACACGTCCAGTTCGCCCGGCAGATCGATCTTGTTCACGACGACGATCGTCGGCCGGTCCTTCAGTTGCGCAAGAAGCTTCCGCTCGTCCTCATGCAGCGGTTCATGGTGATTCAACACGAGCAGAATCAATTCCGCTTCGACAAGCGCGGTATGCGATCGTTCGACGCCGATCTGTTCGACCTTGTCGCTCGTCTCCCGAATGCCTGCCGTATCGAGCAAGCGAAGCGGAATGCCCGCCAAGGCGACGGACTCCTCGACGATGTCGCGCGTCGTGCCGGGAATATCGGTGACGATCGCCTTGTTCTCCCTGGCGAGCGCATTCAGAAGCGAAGACTTACCGGCATTCGGACGTCCGACGATGACCGTCATAATGCCTTCTCTCAATATTTTGCCTTCGTTCGCCTGATTTAACAACTTCTCCACCTGCGCGAGCGTCTCCGTGCATTGCTCCCGGATCAGATCCGCGGACACGTTATCGACGTCGTGCTCCGGGTAATCGATGTTAACCTCCACATGTGCCAGCAACTCGATCAGCTTCTGCCTCATCGGGAAGATCATCTTCGACAGCGCGCCTTCGGCTTGTTTCCTTGCCATCTGGAACGCGCGGTCCGACTTCGAACGGATCAGATCGATGACCGCTTCCGCTTGCGCCAGATCGATCCTTCCGTTCAGGAAGGCCCGTTTCGTGAATTCGCCCGGTTCCGCCATTCTCGCGCCGCTGCGCAGAATGAGCTCCAGCACCGACTTCACGGCCACGATGCCGCCGTGCGTGCTCACTTCGACGACGTCTTCCGCCGTAAACGATCTCGGCCCCTTCATCACCGTCACGAGCACTTCGTCGAGCACCAGCTCCTGATCCTGTCCCTGCTCCCGATCGACGATCCAACCGTATTGCACCGTATGGGACGGCGCTTCCCTTAAATCCGTCTTCGACTTCAACACTTTCGCGACCGTATCGACCGCATCCGGCCCGCTCACCCTAACGACGGCAATGCTGCCTTCTCCAAGCGCAGTCGCGATCGCGGCAATCGTATCTTCGTTCATTGGCTCTATCCCTCGCTCTATCAAGCAAAAACGCCTTCAGCATCTGAACGCTGAAGTAGCTTTGCGGAGGTGTCGGATGGGAACAAGTTGTTGTAACGCTTATTCTTTCCGATATTCGAAAAAACGCAATGACTCCCAACGAAGCGGAAGCCATTGCGCATTCTGTGGCTGACGTTACTTCAGCGCGATCACGATACGGCGGTTCGGCTCGTCCCCTTGACTGTACGTCCTGACGTTCGGGTTGGCCTGCAGCCTCGCGTGAATGATCTTTCTCTCGTGGGAGGTCATCGGTTCGAGCACGATCTCCTTGCGAGTTCTAACGACTCGGCTAGCCATTCTTTCGGACAGCGCCTCCAGCGTCTGACGACGCCTTTCTCGAAATTGCTCTGCATCGAGAACGATACGTAGATGATGGTCCGAGTGGCGATTCGCCACGATGTTCGCCAAGTATTGCAGAGAATCCAACGTCTGTCCGCGTCGACCGATCAGGATGCCGAGGTCGGATCCGGATACGTTAATCCGAACCGAGTCGCTCTCGTCCGTACGTTCGACGGAAACGGTAAGTTCCATCGCTTCCGATACGTCGCGAAGAAAATTCATCGCTTCTTCCACGCCGTCCGGCAACAATTCCAACTGTACTCTTGCTTCTCTGGCTCCGATGAGCCCGAACAACCCTTTGCTCGGCTGTTCCAATACCGTGATGTTCACCCGGTCTTCTTTCGCGCCCATTCGGGCTAGACCGCTTCGTACCGCCTCTTCGATCGTTTTACCTGATGCCACGAGCATTTTCATTAGGCACGGGCCCCCTTACCTTTGCCGCTTTTACCGCTCGGCTTAGGTTTTTGTTTCGATGGAGGATTATCTTCCGGCTTATCGTTCGGCTTAGGCGAATTCCGATACATGAAGTAATTTTGCGTGATCGTGTAAATGTTGCTGTAAATCCAGTATAGCGGCAACGCGACCGGGAAGTTGATCGCCATGACGAAGATCATGATCGGGAAGATGTACATAAGCCCCTTCATCGGACCGACCATCGTCTGTTGTTGCGCCATCATCAGCGATTGTATCAATGTCGTTAACGCCGCCACGATCGGAATCAAGTAATAATACCAGTGTCCCGAGTTGTTCGGCGTCAGTCCCAATTGGAACCCGATAAAAGTATGCTCGCGAATCTCGACGTTCTTGTAGATCGAGTTGTACAACGCGATGAAAATCGGCATCTGCACGATCAGCGGCAAGCACCCCGCGAGCGGATTTACTTGATGCGTCTGGTACAGCTTCATCATTTCTTCTTGCTGCTTCTTCGGATCGTCCTTGAACTTCTCGCGGACTTTCTTCATCTCCGGCTGCAAAGCCTGCATCGCTTTCGTGTTCTTGTACTGCTTGATCATTAAAGGAAGAATCAGCGTCCTCACGATAATCGTCAGCAACAAGATCGACAAGCCGTACGAACCGCCGAACCATTCCGCGAACTCGTCCAGCATGAGCGAGAACCAGTACACCACGTTGCGGGTCCACCAGGAACCGCTATTGGCCATATCGCTCGTATGCATTGCCGCCGTGTTCGGAGAGCACCCCGACAACAGCGCCATTAACATAAGCGCGCCAACAATTACCCACCATTTGCGATTTCGCAACAAAACGTAAAACTCCCCTCTTCACAACCCGGCATCCCTAGATAGGTGCATGCGTCTATTCATGTTCACTATACCATAAGAAGAAAGGCAAAGAAAAGCTAAGGCATCCAAGCGCCCAAGCTCTATTTGCCCCTCATCCCGTTGCGTCCGTTCGGCTTCTTTCCTCTTCCTCCGGAGCCTTGAGGTTGCGATGCTCCCGGCGTCATTCCCTGAAGCAATCCCGCTTTGCGGAAAACATGAAGAACGCTTCCCTCCATCTCTTTATATGGAAGAGACAGCGCCGGCTTCCTCACGATCAGCACCAGATCGAGCTCGTCCTGCAGCTTCGGCGCGTTGAGCCGGACGATCTCCTTCACCATCCGCCGCAACCGGTTGCGCACGACCGCGTTTCCCAATTTGCTGCTCGCGGACACGCCGAGCCTGAAATTCGCGCGATCCGACCTCTTCCGCCAATACACCACGAATTGCGAATTCGCGAACGACTTACCGAAACGGTAAACCTTATTGAAATCTTCCCTCTTCCGAAGACGCAGCTTCCTATGCATCTCTCACCGCTCCATCTATCTGGACCCTGTTGCCCAATAAGAAAAAAAAGACCACGCAAAGTGGTCTCTTGTTCTATGCTGTCAATACTTTGCGACCTTTTTGACGACGAGCAGCGAGAACTTTACGACCGTTCTTCGAGCTCATGCGGCTACGGAAACCGTGAACCTTCTTGCGTTTGCTCACATTCGGCTTAAATGTTGGACCCATGATTCAACCTCCTTACGAAAAACTCAGGTTTTATCATTAAACCATGAACCGCCCAAAAAGTCAATTCCTCCCCCCGATTACTCCGCGATTTGAACAGTACTGATGTCGTAACCGTCATCCGGGTATAGCGATTCATTGGCAAATCGAATACCTGACTTCCCGGTTTCCGGATCGAGAATGGCCATTCTCATGGTATAATCGCCTGAAGGAAGTCCTACGGGAATTGCGAGAACCGCTTTTTCTTTGCTCGCTCCGGACAACCATTTTCTAATGTCCCAGTTCACGGGCCAAACGGCGACTCGTAGATTGTCCGTACTCCACAAAGATAATTCTACGGGCCATTGAAAATAAAATGGAGCGACGCCTCGGTTCGTGACACCCAATTCGACATGCAATTGACCGCCGGCCTTTATTTGTTTTTCATGGGATACTTTGGCGATAATGAATCGATAACCGATGGTTTTCAAAAGAAGATCTATCGACTCCTGCAGACTGCCGCCTAACTGCTCATATACCGGCGCGCTCGGTCCGAGCCAGCTGACATGAGTCAGCTTTGCTTGGCGCAGCGTCTCGCCGATACGGCTTGCGGACACATATTTCACGGGATCGGAAAATTCCCCGCCGCTTGGCGCTTTGGCCCAGAAATCAGGCATCGCCGGTTCCTTCTCTCCTGTCAGCCACGAAACGTAACCGGACGTAAACCATGATAAAAATCCATCAACCGTTGCATTCGTTTTGCCGAACGCATCGTTGAACAAGCCCATTCCGTATTTCCTGGCAATTTCGGTCGGTCTACGCATAAGCAAAAGCTTGTCCGGGAAATTGCGAACGTAGGCGGCAGCATATCGATCGCTTACCGCATGTTTAGGAAAAGGGATTCGATTCGGATCCGAATCCCACGTGTGCCACTCTCCCCAATGACCGATACTCCCCAACTCGACAAAAGCGATTAAGGGATCGTCGGTATAACGATCTCCAAATGCTTGCAGAAGTTTGTCATGGTAAGAAATCAAAGCCGCATTCGTATAGTCCGGACTGAATCCCACTCCGTAATCGTTATTATACCAACTGCCGCGGCCTCCGATTTCATTGTACAACCAGTCCGGAATATCCATATGCTTCACCGGGCCGGGATAGTCAAGAATGATTCGCAGCACGATTTTCACGTTATCCTGACGCCATTTATCGAAGTGATTGGTCTGTTCGAAACGTTCAAAATCAAATTGGCCTTTGTTCGGTTCGATGTCCCGCCAAAAAGCATTGGCATGCGCTAACCGTACCGGTTGTTCAATATCGGTGTCCCTCGCGTCGGCGACAAGACCCATATAAGGATTATTCAGTACTTCCGAGGTTTCGGCGGGAGAGAAGGAAATTCTTTCCGGTGCAGAATTTCCGAATAAGACCGATATAAAAAATAGGCATGAAAAAATCAACGCCGAAATGACAATAAGAGTTTTACGCATAATTAATCGACGCATATGATGTTCCACCTCTATTTACTCGGAATATATCAAATAATCAAATACGAAACAATTCATTGTGACATATCGGTGACGAAAAATAGTAAAAAAGTCATGGTATTAAATAGATAAAAAGTACCAAGTCATGGTATAATAGTACTAATTAATAGGTATTTGTTCAGAATTTGTTTAGTCTTTTGCTTTATCATCATAAGTTGTCACATGAAGTCATATGACTACACCAACGTCATATTCTAGGGCTTGATCGGGAACTTGGCATGAAAAGATTGGAGAGAATGCCGAATGAGAGTTTTGATAACCGGGGGATACGGATTCATCGGGTCGTTCGTCGCGGAACGATTTTACCAGGAAGGCTGCGAAATAACCATCATTGACAACCTTTCGACGGGAAACCGCTCGAACGTAGAATTTAAACATCATAGCTATGCACTGTCAATCGAGGATAAGAAATGCGAAGAAGTGTTCAAAAGCAACCGCTTCGACGTCGTTGTCCATTTGGCGGCTCAAGTCAGCGTGGCGACATCGGTGGAGAATCCGAGGGCGGACACGAAGTCGAACGTCCTAGGGTTAACGAATATGTTGTCCTTGTCCGAAAAATACGGAGTAAAGAAATTCATCATGGCTTCTTCCGCAGCCGTCTATGGTTCAAATGACCGCATTCCGCTCGGAGAAGACGAGATCTGCGATCCGTTATCTCCTTACGGCATGAGCAAGTGGGTAGGAGAGCTTTATTGCGACAAATGGCAGAAAATGTACGGATTAGAGACGTTGTGTTTCCGATTCTCGAACGTTTACGGTCCTCGGCAAAGAGACGATGGCGAAGGCGGCGTCGTTTCCATCTTCCTGGGTCGGATTCTGTCTAACAAGGAATTGACTTTATTCGGGGATGGCAATCAAACCCGCGATTTTATTTACGTCGGCGACGTCGCGGACGCAATTTATCGTGCTTCTTACAGCGCGTTGACGGGAGTATACAATTTATCTTCCTCCACGGAGTCCAGCATCAACGAGTTGGTCGGACACCTTCAAAATCTCGCGGGGTCGGTAAAAACAACGTATAAAGACCCGAGACCCGGAGATATTTATCGTTCCAAGTTGGACAATTCGAAGATTCGCCATGACTTGGATTGGGCCCCTCGCTATTCCTTGCAAGACGGGCTTGTCAAAACTATTGAATGGATGCGGAACGAGCGCACGGAAACGTCTCATTCGGTCGAAAAGAAAAAGAAAGAGACCTCCTTGTTCGTAAAAGGATTAAAAGCTGCTCTTCCCTATGTGGAAAACTTTATCCTGTTCGCGATCGTGGCCTGGCTATCGTCGGCCGTCGTTTTAACCCAGAACGAGTTCGTAGACTTCAAGCTCTTTTATATTATCGTGATGGGAATCATCTACGGTAACCGTCAAGCCATACTTTCAGTCGCGTTATCCATCGGTTTATATACTTACGAACTTCTAGGGAACGGAAGAGAATTGATATCCCTTCTTTACGACACCGATTTCTTTTTCCGTATTGCCATTTATTTATTTGTCGGTTTGGTCGTCGGCTATACGGTCGAGAGAAAGAGCTCCCGTCTTCTGGCAAAGCAAAGGCAACTGGAAGCGATGGAAGAGAAACACGCCTTTTTAAGCGAGGTTTACAATGAGACAAGACAAGTCAAAGAAGAGCTTCAGCAACAGATCTTGAACAGCGGCGACAGCTTCGGAAAAATATATTCCGTGACCAAGCGATTGGAAAGTCTTGAGCCGGAACAAATTTTCACATCTACCGTCAGCGTCGTAGAGTCGATCATGCGGACCGAAGCGGTCTCGATTTATACGGTAAATCGATATGGAAGTTATTTAAGGCTCGTCGCCAAATCGGGCGGCGACCAACTCGATGCACCGAAATCGATGAAGGTGGAGGATTATCCTTATATTCAAAACTTGCTTGAAAATAAAGAAATGTTCATCAACAAGAAACTGGAAGGCGGCTTGCCGCTTCTGGTAGCTCCCGTGATGAGCAATGGCAATGTGCTTGCGGTAATCGCGCTTCATCAGATCCAATTCGAGAATTTCAACCTTTACCATCACAATCTGTTCAAAGTAACGGTAGAGCTCATTTCTACCGCGTTATCTAGGGCGTTGATGTTCGTCGAAGCTACGATGAATCAGCGCTATATTGAAGGAACGTCGGCTCTAAAACCCGAGGTGTTCAAAGAGATCTTGAACAGCAAGGCAAAGGCCAGTCAAAAACACGGCGTCAAATACGTTCTGTTGACTCCATCCGTCTCCGATAGAGAGCAGCGGGAATTGTCGGAGATCACCCAAATCATATCCCGATCATTGCGGGAAACCGACTACATCGGATTAGGGGACAATGGAGAAATTCTTGTGCTTCTGGCGAATTCCAGCCGGGAAGATGCAAACTTTGTACTTCAACGATTTAACCAGAACGGAATCAAGATGAACTTTGTCGATGAGGGATTGCAACATGTGGGTTGATGCCTATATCATTTATTCATTGGTCTGCGCGGTCGGATTTGGGCTAAAGTACCGCAGAGACAAGCCGGAATGGATTGTTCGATGGATAACGGCGGCCTTTTTCCCGGTCGTGGGCCTACTTCTGCCGCCGATTTGGACGAGCAAGCGTAACGTTCAGCCGAATTCGGATGACGATCTGAAATTCCGTTTTGAACAGATCGAGAGAGACGAGAACCTGAAAACCGAATGGTACGACAAGGAAACGGCGGAAAAAGAGAAAAACTTGATTCCGTTGGAGGAAGCGTTGGCGATTAACGATTTAACGACGAGGCGGAAGGTCATGATCGATCTGCTGAAGCAGGATTCCCTGCAATATATGGACGTTCTGCAGATCGCCGTCGGCAACGAAGATACCGAAACGTCGCATTACGCTGTCAGCGCTATCGTGGAGGTCAAAAGGAAACTGACCTTAACCATGCAGGAAATGTCGGTTCAATACGAGGAAAACAAGAATGACCCTCATCTTCTCCGATCGTATGCCGATGTATTGAAAGCGTATATGGGCAGCGGTTTTCTGGATGAAAGAACGATGCTTCAGCTCCGCCACACCTACTCGGAAGTATTGCACAATCTCATTCATGCAGCCCCCGATCATCTCGCGGCATATGAGGAAAAAATCGAAGTCGATCTGATCTTGCAACGTCATGATGCCGCCGAAGAAACCGGACGCTTATTTCTGGAAAAGTACCCGCGCAATGAGGATCCCTATTTATTGTTAATAAAAGTATATTACTCCCGGCGTTCTTATGAACAAATTCAAGCGATCCTGATGCAGTTAAAGGAGTCACCGATCCGACTGTCCAATCATGCGTTGAATGCCGTCAGGTATTGGTCGGAGGGTGGAGGCAATGAGAAGAAAGCCCAAAATTCGGCTTAAACGTGAAGTCTATTTAATTCTGTTGGGCATTCTCGTCCTGGGTCTGGCCGTTCAGATTACCCAGTCCCAATTCGTGCTGGAATTCAGCGAAAACGAAAAGCTGTCCGTGCAGACCTCGTCCTGGAAGCGGATGGCGGAGGAAGCCTCTTTGAAGCAACCTTCCGGCAAGCCTTTTTGCTTGGCATTCGACGGAGCGGACGAAGGATCCATCCTGATTGAAAAGCAAACCGAGCAGATGCTTCGCTACATGAAAAAACCGACTAGGATTGTGGATGTAACGCAAGGAACTATCGATCCAACCGGTTGCGAAGCCGTTATCGCCGCCGTTCAAGGGTTGGACAAGCTTGGAGATCCGGATCGGCTGGCTAATTACGTGGAAGAGGGAGGATACGCCTTTTTCACGCAGACGCTGGAGCCGAACGACGTCTTTTACCGGCTGTATCGTAAGCTTGGCATCCTGAATGTCGGCGATTACATCGAAGGGCAAGGGATAAAGCTCACGTCGAACGTGCTGATTGGCGAGAAGGGATTAGTCATGGACGACCCTTTCATGCAAAACAGCCTCCTGACGCTCGAACTGGACGATGACAGCCGTATAATGGCGACAACGGCCAAGGGAGTTCCTATGTTATGGGATCGCTCTTACGGTAAGGGTAAATTTATGGTATTCAACGGAACGATGCTTGAAGGAAAGCTCAGCCGGGGATTACTCGCAGGCGCTATCAGCATGCTCATTCCGGACTTTATCTACCCGATATTTAATTCCAAGGTCGTGTACATTGACGACTTTCCCGCTCCAATCCGCAAAGGTATCGATCCCGAGATTTATCGGGAATACAAACGGGATATTCCGGCGTTC
The DNA here is from genome assembly GCF_042655365.1 of Cohnella suwonensis. Lineage (NCBI taxonomy): Bacteria > Bacillati > Bacillota > Bacilli > Caryophanales > Paenibacillaceae > Cohnella > Cohnella suwonensis. Next base: position 40,158 of record NZ_JBHSMH010000034.1, read on the forward strand.
TTCCGCGATATTTGGTGGCCGGGGATGTTAAAAGCCGCCAAGCAGAACAACGTATTGTATACGGCCGTTGTGATCGAGTCCTATAACGACCGGGTCGAGCCTCCGTTTGACAATCCGTCCGACGCCGAGAAGAAAGGGCTCGTATCTTACGGCCGGGAAGTAATCAAGAGCGAAGGGGAAATCGGCATCCACGGCTACAACCACCAGTCCCTGCAGACGAACCGGGAGTTGGCGGACGAGTACGGCTATAATCCATGGAACGGCGTCGAGCCCATGGCGGAGTCGCTTAAAGAGGCGGTCAGATTTATCAAATCCGCATTTCCAAGCTACAAAATAACGACCTATGTTCCTCCTTCCAATGTTTTCTCGCAGGAAGGCAGAGAAGCTTTGAAGAAATCCATCCCCAATCTGGCCGTCATCGCTTCGATCTATAACGAGGATGCCAGCGGCAAAGGGTACGTGCAGGAATATAAAATCGCCGATGACGGCATTCTGGAAATGCCGAGGATCTCTTCCGGTTATCTCATGGAGCCGTCCGATCGATGGGCGTCCGCCGGGGCGCTTACATCGTTGGGCCATTTCTCGCACTTCCTCCATCCTGATGATATGTTCGATCCCGAGCGTAGTCGTGATCTGGACTGGAAAAAGCTATACGAAAGCTATGATGAAATGTTATCGCGCTTGGATAAGACTTACCCTTGGCTGCGGGCGATGACGTCAACGGAAGCGGCGAATGACATGGCCTATGAGTTGGCGAGCAGCGTCGAATGGACACGTAATGACGACACCATACGAGGAGTAATCGAGCCGTTTAAGAAACAAGCTTATTTCTTCATAAGAACGGACAAACACTTTAAATCGCTGGAAGGCTGCGATGTTCAGAAAATCGATGATGGAACATACTTGATTACGGCCCGCAAAGCCGATTTCACATTGAAATTGGGGTGATTAAGATCCATGAGAATTTGTATGATTGCCGAAGGATCCTATCCCTATATTACAGGCGGAGTATCGAGCTGGATTCATACTTTGATCCGTCAGATGCCGGAGCACGAGTTCGTCATTTTCACGATCGGCGCGCAAGAGAAACAGCGCGGCAAATTTCGATACGAACTGCCGTCCAACGTCGTGGAAGTGAAAGAAACCTTTCTTGATGCCTATTTACGGGAGAACGGCACGTGGGGCCGCCGGTTTCGTCTCTCTTCAGATCAAAACCATGCATTCCAGTCTTTACTCGGAGGCGGAGGCGAACCGGATTGGAGAAGCATATTCGATCTGCTGCGCACGGACAAATTCCGATATGCCGCAGATTTTCTCATGAGCAAGGATTATTTCGATATATTGGCTCAGTTGTGCAAAGAACGTTATGATCAAGTCCCCTTCACGGAGATGTTCTGGACGGTCCGATCGATGATATTGCCTCTGTTTCTTACGATCCGCCATGAGTTGCCTAAAGCCGATTTGTATCATAGCGCATCCACGGGATATGCCGGAATCGTAGGAAGCTTGGCCAAGCATCTTTACGGAAAACCGTTCATCCTGACTGAGCACGGTATCTATTCCCGGGAACGGGAAGAAGAAATCATCAAGGCCGATTGGGTTAAAGGTTATTTCAAAGATCTATGGATCGAATATTTTTACCGGCTGACCGGCTGCGCCTACGAATATTCTGACCAAGTTATCACGCTGTTCAATCGAAACCGTGAGATCGAAATCGAACTGGGCTGTTCTGAGGACAAAATCGATATTATCCCGAACGGAGTCGACGTAAATGAATACGCAGGTTTAATGGGTTCAGAGAGCGATGGAAAGTTCCGGATCGGAGCTATCGTCCGCGTCGTTCCGATCAAGGACATCAAGACAATGATCCAATGCTTCTCCATCGTTAAGCGAGAGCTGCCGGAAGCCGAGCTCTATATCATGGGTCCGACTAGCGAAGACGAGGAATACTACCGCGAATGCCGGTTGTTGGTAGAGACGCTTCAATTGGACGATGTAATCTTCACCGGGGAAGTGAAGATCAAAGACTTTTTGGGACGAATGGATGTCATGCTGCTTACCAGCATCAGCGAGGGACAGCCTCTTGCCCTCCTGGAAGCCATGGCTGCGGGTTTGCCATGCGTGACGACAGATGTCGGAGGCTGTCGTGAGCTGATTCAGGGAAGAGACGACGGTTTCGGGCCGGCCGGGTTTGTCGTCCCAGTCATGCACTACGAGCAGCTTGCGGACGCAATAGTGAGGCTTAGCCGGAATGAAGAGGTTCTTGCCGAAATGGGTCGCAACGGTTTGGAGCGGGTTAGCAGGCACTATACAAGAGAAGGCTTTATTAACGATTACAAGCGTCTATATTCTAATTATGAGGAGGCGGGCACATGGCGGGCGTCGGCTTCGAACTGAAAAAGCTATTCCGTGAACATGGCCTGCTCCAAAGCGCCAAAGCTTACGTCTATTCTTCGATTACGACGGTAGGTCCGATGGTTCTTTGCGTGCTTCTCGTATCGGTCATGCAAGGAATTATGCTTTCGAATCATGTTTCCTATAGTGAGAGAGAGCTGTTTCTCACGACGATCGTGTACGGCTTCATCTTCTCCGTTCTTCTTACCGGCGGGCTGTCCATGCTGCTCACGCGTTTTATCGCCGACCGAATATACGAAAAGAAATATGAGCATTTGCTTTCCTCCTATTACGGAGCCGTCGCCGTCTTGCTACCTGCAGGCGCATTGACTGCATGGCTTTTCCTAAGGCATGTAACGGCGGGAACCGGATACAAATGGGCGGCTTACTTCTTCTTTATAGAATTGGTTGTCGTCTGGATTCAATCCGTCCATCTTTCGGCTCTGAAAGATTACGGGAGAATCGTACGCAACTTCGCAGTCAGCGTTCTGATAGCTGTCGCGGGAGCATGGCTCGTATTGAGATATACCGATTACGATTCCACAACCGCGGCGCTTGTGATGATCGATGTCGGCTTTTTTCTCGTCATCGTTCTGACGACTCGCCATTTCGAACAATTTTTCCGTTACAAGGATAGTCGGCTGTACTTTCTATTCTTTTCTTACATCAGGAAATACCCTTCTCTGTTGCTGATCGGCACTTTTTTCTATGCTGGTGTCTACATTCATAGCTTCGTCTATTGGTTCGGTTCGAAAGGCATGGCCGTGGCCGGCGCTTACCGGATCTCGCCCTTTTTCGACTTGCCGGTATTTTACGCTTACTTGACGGTCGTGCCTACGCTTGTCACATTCGTAGTGTCCGTGGAGACCGCTTTTTACGCCAAATTCCGCGACTACTATACCCGTATCCTGAACGGAGGAACATATCAGGATATTTCCAGAGCCAGGAAAGAGATGCAGCGAGTCTTGATGCAGGAAGTCGGCTTTATTATGGAAGTGCAGCTGTTGTTCACCATCGTTTCGCTGGCACTCGGCATCAAGCTTCTTCCTCTGATCGGATTCACGATGGAGCAATTGGATACGTTCCGAATATTGGTCCTTGGCTACTTCCTATTTATCGTCGCTTTTGTGGTCATGTTACTGCTTCTATATTACGATGATCGCAAGGGAGTTCTTACACTCAGTGCGGCTATGGTCGTGTTGAACACCGCGTTCTCGTGGTGGACGATGGATAAAGACTATGACGGATTCGGTCTGTTCATGGCGTCGTTCATCATCTTGATGGTATCACTGGGCAGACTGCTTTTCTATGTACGCAGCATCGATTATTATACCTTCTGTTCACAACCGATGATTCCACCTGTCGAAAAACAGAGATTCTGGAGACAACTAAGGAAGAAGTCTTCCGCTCTCGCGGCATTGCTCGTCATGGTGATGCTGCTCGGGGCATGCGCGACGGAAACCGCGGAAAAAGACTCGACAGCGGAAGTTGTAGCGCCGGCTGTAACAGCGACCGACCAATTTGTCGAAGATAAGCGGATCTATGAAAGAGACGACGATTTGTCCGTTCGGACGCTGTATGTGACCGTATTGCCGGACGACTCGGACGGAGAGACGCCCGAAACCTGGTACAATATGAACCGGCTTCGAGAGCGGACGGAAGAGAAGGAATTGCCGGTCATCTTCCAAGAGGGAACGGCGGAAGGCAAAGGGCCCGCATCGGGAATGTTCGGGTTTGATGAGACAACGTATAATGGAAAAATTGGATTGCGCGGCAATTCAACGCGATTTCTTGATCAACGATCTTATAGCATTAAGCTGACAGACAGAGCCGGCTTGTGGCGTGATCAGAGATCAATTAATCTAATCAAAAGCGCAACCGATCCTACCCGTATTCGTCACAAACTAAGCTACGATATATTCGAAACACTTCCCGATATCGGCAGCTTGCGTACTCAATTCGTCCATTTGTATGTTAAGGATTTGTCTGAGGGATCTCAGAAGGAGTATGAAGACTATGGGCTGTTCACACAAGTAGAGCAACCGAATAAAAACTATTTGAAAAACCATTGGATGGATTCGAATGGACAATTATACAAAGCGATCTCATTCGAATTTTATCGATATCCGGATGAATTGAAACCGGAAACAGATCCGTTCTACGACAAAACTACTTTTGAATCCCGACTGGAAATCAAGGGACGGGAAGAACACGATAAATTGCTGAAGATGCTTGACGATGTAAATGATCTTTCAATGACGATAGATGAAGTGATCGAAAAACATTTTGATCTCGATAACTATTTAACCTGGTTAGCCGCAAATATTTTGATGGACAATATGGACACGATTTCGCAAAATTATTTCTTGTACTCTCCTCTGAACTCCGAGAAGTTCTATTTTCTACCATGGGATTATGATGGGGGCTGGGAGATTGAACGTGAGGAAGGAGTTAGCAGATTCAATAGTGGAATAAGCAACTATTGGAGTGTCATACTGCATAATCGTTTTTTGCGAAGCGAGAAAAACGTCGAGTTGCTGAAAGACAAAATAGACCAAATGTATAGTAAATATATTAACGGAAGCATTGCAGCCAAAGTCGATGCTTATCGGGTAGTTGTCGAACCTTTTATGCGCCGGGCTCCTGACCGCAACTTCTTGCCAGTCTCGATAAGTCAGTTGGATAATCAATTCAAGTTGCTCTCCGAAGTGCCAAAGCGTAGCATCGAACGATTTATGGAAGATCTGCAAAAGCCAAAACCGATCTTTCTAGGTGATGTAAAGCAAAACGGGAATACTCTAACTTTTAATTGGGATGCTTCTTTCGACATACAAGGTGACGATCTGAGCTACGATTGGATATTATCTAAAAATCCGGACTTTACTCAGGTCATTAAAGAGCTTAAAGGGTTAAAGGTCACTTCAATAGAAGTGAAGGATATACCAAAAGGCAGTTACTATTGGAGAGTAATAACAAGAGATTCCCAAGGCCATAGCCAGCTTCCTTTCGATCAGGAATACGACGACGACGGCAAGAGTCACTACGGAATGCGCAAAATAAAGGTGGAATAGCTTTGGAATTTCTGGGACAACGCCTCCGGCACGAGCTGAAATATTATATACACCCGCACGAATATTTGACGCTTCGGGGACGTGTCTCATCTTTCTTGCCTTTGGACGGATTCTCCGTCGGATCGGAAGGTTACGTCATTCGCAGCCTCTATTTCGACGGAATCCATGATCAGGCGCTGTACGACAAGTCGCACGGCATATTCAGCCGCGAGAAGTACCGGATACGCACATATAACGGTAGCGATAAGACCATCAAGCTAGAACGCAAGAGCAAGTACGGAGAGTATGTGAGCAAGGAAGCCGCGAGCCTCACGCGTGACGAATACGATCGTATCTTGTCAGGGGATGTTTCGTTCCTGGCAACGTCCGACAAACCGCTGCTCGTCGACTTTCACTCCGCCGTCGCGCATCGCGGATTCCGGCCGGCGGTTATCGTGGAGTACACGCGGGAAGCTTACGTGTACGGTCCTGGCGATGTTCGGATTACGTTCGATAAACGGATGGCCGCAGGAATCAATTCCGTCGATTTGTTCGATCACACCCGTCGGGCGGCTCTGGAAGTTATACAGGATTCGCGAACGATTATGGAAGTTAAGTACAACGAGTTTTTCCCGGAAACGGTGAGACAGCTTGTTCAGCCCGACTCCCATCAGCGATCAGCCATTTCCAAGTACCTGTTGTGCAGGGAAACTTCCTTGCAGCATTATAAACTTTAACCGGAGGAGCCCGCCAAATGGGAGATATAATGAATTTTGAGGATTTGTTCAAGAAAAGCGCCTTGCATCTCGATGCTTTCCGAAGCGTCTCTTACATTGACATTTTGCTCGGACTGCTCTGCGCCTTTGCAGTCGGGATGTTTATCTATTACATCTATAAAATAACTTTCCGAGGCGTCGTATACAGCTATAATTATAATGTGACTTTCGTGCTGATGGCGATGATTACAAGCGTGATCATCATGACGATCAGCACCAATATCGTATTGTCTCTAGGCATGGTCGGCGCCCTCAGCATCGTCCGGTTTCGTACGGCGGTGAAGGACCCTCTCGACATCGTTTATATGTTCTGGGCGATTGCGGTCGGTATCGCTTCGGGTGCGAGATTGTACCCTCTGGCTTTGATCGGATCCGCCGTAATCGGACTCGTGCTCGTACTGCTTTCCCGCAAAAAAATAAGATCAAGCCCTTATTTGCTCATTATCCGCCATGCCGATACTGCGGCGGATGAACTGAGGAGTAAGCTTGTCCGTATGTCGTATCAGTTGAAGTCCAAGACGGTGCGCAAAGACTTCACGGAATTAACGCTTGAGCTTCGCCTTCGGGACGATAATACGGCATTCGTTAACGAAATTTCCGCAATTGAAGGCGTAAGCGACGTCAGTCTTATCAATTACCGCGGTGATTACGCGCAGTAACTCCGTAAGATTCAAAAAAAACCTTCTTGAAATCAAGAAGGTTTTTTTAGGTTTTCTTTCTCGTTACTTCAGCGTATAAACAGGTACCTTCCCATTATCCAGAACCTGATCGGCAGTATTGTCATTCAAAATAAATCGAATTTTGATCGTACTGCCTGAACTTACTCCCAACGTTACAATTGGAATAGCTGTTTCAATTACGTTCGACCCGACAAAGTAATTCGGTGTTCCTTTCAAGACCGTCACTTTAGTCCAGGACCAACTCGCGCCTGTTCCGCCATAACGGTATAACGTTCCGTTTTCAATCAGATAATCGGTTCCGCTCAAGTCGGAATTGCTCGATTGAAAACCTGTGGCTGGATTGTTATCGGAATTAATATAAAACTGGCTTTTCAATGTAAGATTACTGCCTTGAACAAGGAGATATAATTGCGTTTCGTTGTTGTAAGCTTTCAATAGCTTAGCATTTGATTCGCCGCTGCCCAGAATGGCAACTTCGCTCCAATCTGCCGTATCCCCGTCTACAGTGATTGTAGCCGCTACGGGACTCGGGCTTGGTTCTGGCGTAGGGTCAGGTGTTGGCACAGGTTCCGGCACAGGTTCATGCGTTGGCTCTTCTACAACAGGAGGAGCCTGATCGATCAGAATCTCTGTTACGGCGGCCAAACCTCCGCTTGCCGGCAACTTGTTCTTGTTGGAGTCATTCCAGATATATCCGATCTTAAGAGTTGAACTTTGGTTTGTCCCCAAATCCGCATAGGGGATCGAAGTCACTAATAAAGTATCCGAAAATGAAAAGTTAGGCGTACCACTATATGATTTTACTTTAGTCCAAATCCACTTCGAACCGTTAGCCGCTCCATAATGATACAAAGTTCCGTTTTCTAATAAATAATCCGCACCGGCCGTTCCCCAATAAGGAGTCTTAAAGCCCGTATTTTGATTATCGTCACTATTGATAAAAATTTGGCTCTTCGTCGTTAAGTTGATTCCTTCGACATAAATATTCAAGTTACTATCGCTTTTTACGGCTTTCAATATTTTGGCGTTGCTAGTTCCTGAGCTAAGTACCGCAATCCCGCTCCAGTCAATATTCCCGCCTATGGATCCCTCAGGAGACGGTTGCGGATTGTCCATGATGACGGGGGCGTGTTCCAATGCTCCGATATCAACGGAAAGACCCTGTACTCTCGCAGACCCGCCGAGATCGTAGGATCCGCTCGTTATAAATTGCGAAGATCCTTTATCGATCCCCATAGAGCTTGACATCAATTGGATATCGTTATTCGATTTATCGACAAACTGCGGATCGCCGAATAAAGAGTGGCTGTCATTTCCCGTTCCGAGCTTATAAGCGCTCCAAGAAGCATATAAGACACCGTCCCATTTCCACTGCGTCCCGTTTGCTCCGTTCGGGTTATAGGTCAGATTGTAATCGAATGTATTCCCCGAACCGCTTGTATTTATTTTATTGATTGATATCTTTTGGGATCCGTTATAGATAATATTGTTAGCAAATTGATTATTGAGATTGTTGTTCTGAAGGGTGATATCTCCATAGCCCTTATTAAGAGTGTCGTTCTCCACAAACGTGTTATTAATGATCCGATTCAGAGAAGCGCCTCCGTTAGAAGAACTGGCCCCGCCCATGATAAGTCCCGCGCCGTAATTATGGTGAATGTAATTATTTTGTACGGTCATGTTGCTGGTGGATTTCCCTTGTTTTTCACTGGCTAACTCGATGCCGAAATCATTATTGTACAGAACATTCCTCTCAATAACGATATTGGCAGCACCATCCGCGTAAATGCCTCCCGCAGCATGGATACCTGTTCCATAAGCCGAATTCGTGGAAGAATCGATACGGTATACGGTGTTCTCCGCGACGATGCCATTACGCGTCTGATCGATGCAAGGACTGGAACACGCATTGTAATAACCGGCCAATTCGATGCCGATATTGTTATTTTCATAAACCTGATTGCGCGTAACGGAGAATCCGTCAATATTTCCGCTTAACGTTATCGATTCACTGTAACCTGTTTTCAAATGGTGAACTTGGTTGTCGCTGATGAAAAGATTGTTCAACGCGTTTAATGAATTTCCCAATACATGAATTCCATGCGCATTCCCCGATGTTGCCGTATTCTCGATATGATGAACGTTATTATTCAGAATCTGAATATTGCTCCCGCCGTTTTTCACTCTTATGCCGGCCGGATCGACAGAACTGCTGGATGAGGTTAGATTGCCGATTTCAAAACCTTGAATTTTGACATAATTGACATTCGATAAAAGGACCAACGCCTGATTTACGCCTTCTACGGTTTTTCCGGTTCCATCGATAACAGGCGTTTCATTCATGTAGTTTTGAAAAGTAATAAATCCGCCGTCGAGAGTGCCAGAATTTTTTACCGACACGAGTTCCGAATAGATGCCGCCTCTTACATATACCGTCTCACCCGGTTTAAGCGTATCCGCTGCTTTTTGAATCGTTCGCCATGGGGAGTCTAAGGTCCCCGGGTTGATGTCGTCTCCTGAAGCGGAAACAAAAAAAATGCCTGCTTCTGCTGCATATGCCGATTTTGGATAACCGAAATTTAAGAAGATCGAAGATAAAAGGAGGGTTATTGCGATGAATAGGGGATGAAAATTGGTTTTTCGCCCATTTTCTCTAGCATAATTGACCGACATGACATCGCGCACCCTTTCGAATACCGAAAAAAGATATCCCAAGTCCGGTATGCGCAATGTGCACGATATCGAAAACTTCGGTAACTGGCTGGCATCTTTGCTATTTCGCAAAGGAAGCCCCTATAGTTTTGCGTCGCTTGGTTTCCCAAGGTATGCCTTTTCGGTTTTTTGTTTAATACTTTACTGCCACTTTTAATATTTGTATATAGGTTGAAGGTCTGAAATTAAAAGGTCTAAATTATCGATGCCGATCATTCGTTTCCATACTATGACGACACGATCTGGATCGTCCGGGTTGCGTTCTCCCAAACCACGACGTAACCCAGCGCTTCGCCCGCAAGACGAAGCGGTATAAAGGTCGCTCCGTTCTTAACAAACGGCGTCTGCGCGATTTTAACGGCCTTCCCGTTCACTTCGGCGGTTGATTTACCAATCGTCAGCCGCACCTTTCGTTTGCCTTTAAGGGCTTCGACGGTGCGGCTTTTTCCATCCCACCGCACGGTAGCGCCTAATGCTTCGAACAAGTTCCGGAAAGGAATGAACACCGACCCGTTCACGAGCTGCGGAGGGTATGGAAAGAACTTTTCCCTGCCATCTATCATTAGCCGGGGCGCGTCGATTTCCTGACGTATTCCGATGACTCCGAACGAGTTCGACAAACATATTGAATCACCGTTTAAAGCTACCGCGCATTCCGCTATGCCCGGAAGAGATTCGAAGCTTAGCAAGAACCTTACTTTCCCGTTCGAATCTAATGAATAATAGCGAGATTGATCATCCTGAAAATAAATCCTGTTCAGTCCGTCAACTTGAATCGTCTGAGGAAGGGGAACTTGTCCTTCCGGCAAACGGTATGTCCAATCAGGGTCTCTGGAATCGGAAGAACGGTAATGCAATGAATGGCTCTCGACGGTTAATCCGGCGGATATAGGATTAAATTCCTTTGTAGGATCGGCTCCTGCAGGGGAAACGGAATCACCGGAGGGAAGAATAGCCTTAACGCCTTCTTGCGATTGAAAAACAAAAGCGTCGATTTTAGAATCGAACCGAAGCTGCGAAGGTTCGGAAACGGAAAGTCTCCAAGCGACGGCGTAGGGCTCCGAACCGTTTAAGACGGCATTTACATCTACGGAATTCTCCGAAGCCATTGCGGGAAGGAGCAAATCTTCCGAGTATCTAGGGAAGGTCGCGTCTGAACGGGTTGCCGAAGTTGTGACGAGCAGGCAGACGGCCGCGAAGGACAATAGTCGATACAACTTCAAGTGATTTCTTCCTTTTATATCGATTCTGGATGTAATCAGTATAGCAGGATAGATACGTGGGGAGCGATCATTTTAAGCAGGTATTTCGAAAAGATCATGACTGTTTCACTTATGCACATGTGAATAAACTGACCGCAAAAAGAAGTTATTCACGATAGAAGTCGAACCGCCTCACATCTTATCAACAATATCTTGTGCTGTGCACAGTTTTCATCCACAAGTTCTTGAAATTGTGGATAACACGGTGAAATCCGTTGAATTAAGAGGGTTTGTCTGCTATGATTAGTCCAGAGTTTAGCGGTGGATGACGATGAATTCCCCTCGTTTTATTAACACCCTGTGTATAACTTTGTGAACAAATCCCCCGATTCGTGGATATCCCTAATAATAATAAAGGGGAAACTGTGGACAACTGCTCCGCGATTCATTCGCGGTAACAAGTTTTCCGCTTATTTTTTGTCCTCACGATGGGTTAAAGGAGAGAAATTGTCGTGGACAACCGCAACAACGAGGTTTGGCAACAAGTGTTGTCGGTCATCCAGACGAAGCTGAGCAAGCCGAGCTTCGATACCTGGTTCAAAGCGACGAAGGCTTCCTTCATAAGCGATAACGCGGTGATCGTGACCGCGCCAACGACGTTCGCCGTCGAATGGCTCGAAACCCGTTATACGAAGCTGGTCTCCTCGACGCTTTCCGACTATATCGGCAGACCCGTGGACGTGAAATTCTCCATAGAAGAAATTCACCAGGCGGAACCCGTGGAACAAGCCGTGCCCGCGGCGGCGAACCGCGTTCAAATCGCGGAAGAGCCGATGATGCACATGCTGAATCCGAAATACACGTTCGACACGTTCGTCATCGGAGCGGCCAATCGCTTCGCGCACGCCGCGTCGCTGGCGGTCGCCGAGCTTCCCGCGAAGTCGTACAATCCTTTTTTCATGTACGGCGGCGTCGGATTGGGCAAGACTCACCTTATGCACGCGATCGGGCACTATATACTCGAACACAATCCTCATATGAAGGTTTTGTATTTGTCTTCCGAGAAATTCACGAACGAATTCATCAACGCGATTCGCGATAACCGGGGCGAAAGCTTCCGCAACAAGTATCGCAACATCGACGTTCTGCTGATCGACGATATTCAATTCCTGGCCGGCAAAGAAGGCACGCAAGAGGAATTTTTCCATACTTTTAACGCGCTGCACGAGGAACATAAGCAGATCGTCATCTCGAGCGACCGCCCGCCCAAGGAGATTCCGACGCTCGAGGAAAGGCTGAGATCCCGCTTCGAATGGGGATTGATCACAGATATTCAGCCGCCCGACCTGGAGACGAGGATCGCCATCCTTCGCAAGAAAGCGAAGGCCGAGAACCTCGATATTCCGAACGAAGCGATGATGTATATCGCGAACATGATCGATTCCAACATCCGCGAGCTCGAAGGTGCGCTCATCCGGATCGTCGCCTACTCCTCGCTGACGAATCAGGACATCTCGGCGCATCTGGCCGCCGAAGCGCTGAAGGACATCCTTCCGACCGGCCGCAACCGGCTCATCACGATGCAGGATATTCAGCAACGGGTCGGCGACTTCTACGGGCTCAAGCTCGAGGATTTCAAGGCGCGCAAACGAACGAAGGCCGTTGCGTTCCCGAGGCAGATCGCCATGTACCTCTCCCGGGAGCTCACCGACTATTCCCTGCCGAAGATCGGCGACGCGTTCGGCGGCAGAGACCATACGACCGTCATTCACGCTCACGAGAAGATTTCGCAGCTGCTGAAAGTCGATCAGGACTTGTACAAAATTATCAACAGCCTCACCGAGAAAATCAAAAATTTAACCTAAAAATACACCAACGCCTATGCACAATGAATCCACATGTGGATAGGCGTTGTTTTCGAGCTTTTTCACGGTTATCCACATATTCACGCCGCCTACTACGACTTTAATATTTAAAACATGCTACAATAAGCGTTAAATGGGCGTGGAAGCCGCTTTTGGCGCAGCAACCGACAAATTCGACGAGGTGCTCTATATGAAATTGACCATATTGCGCGGAGAGTTGAACGAAGCGATTCAACACGTATCGAAAGCCGTCGCTTCCCGCACGACGATCCCGATCCTTAGCGGCATCAAAATCGACGCCAGTTATTCCGGGGTGACGCTGACCGCCAGCGATACTGATATTTCGATTCAAAGCTTCATTCCGCTCGAAACGCCGAACAAGACGGTCGCCACCGTCTCGAGAACCGGCAGCGTCGTTCTCGCGGCGAAGTTTTTCGTCGAAATCGTCAAAAAGCTGCCGCACGAGGAAGTCCATCTCGAAGTCGGAGATCGTTTCCAGACGTTGATCACTTCCGGAGCGACGGAAATTCAGCTCGTAGGGCTCGATCCCGAAGAATTCCCGGTTCTCCCTTCCGTTCAGGAAGACCAAGTCGTGTCGATCGCCGGCGACTTGCTGAGAGACATGATCCGTCAAACCGTATTCGCGGTGACGACGAACGAATCGACGCCGATTCTGACGGGCGTACTTTGGAATCTGCAAGAAGGCACGTACAAATTCGTGGCGACGGACCGTCACCGGCTCGCCAGCCGTTCCGCGAGCGTAGCCGCGACGGACGTCCGGTTTTCCAATATCGTCATCTCCGGGAAGACATTGAACGAGCTCGCCAAGATCGTTCCCGATCAGAACGTCATGGTCGATATCGTCGTGGCGGACAATCAAGTGCTCTTCAAGCTCGGCAACGTGCTGTTCTTCTCGCGGATGCTGGACGGGACTTATCCCGATACTTCAAAGATTATTCCGCAGCAATTCAAAACAGAACTCGTCATTAACACGAAAGCGCTCAGCGACGCGATCGACCGCGCCTACTTGCTCTCGCGCGAAGAGAAGACGAACATCGTCCGCCTCGTCACGATGGAAGACGGCGGCATCGAGATTTCGTCCAGCTCCTCCGAGCTCGGCAAGGTCACGGAGCAGCTCGGCGTGACGGAGATGAAGGGCGAACCGCTGCGCATCGCGTTCAACTCCAAATACATGCTCGACGTGCTGAAGGTCATCGACAGCGAAGAGCTTCTCATCGGCTTCAACGGCGCGATGAGCCCGATTATTATCCGGCCGAACGATCACGATCGCAGCCTGCATCTGATTCTTCCCTACCGGACGACGAATTGAGGCGATAACGAATGAAGAACATCGGCATATCGACCGAATACATTACGCTAGGACAGTTTCTGAAGCTGGCCGACTGCATCGGCACGGGCGGGGAAGTAAAGCACTTTCTCGCGGAAAAAACGGTTACGGTCAACGGTGAAACGGATGAGCGCAGAGGACGCAAGCTCAGGGTCGGGGACGTCATCGACGTCGAAGGCTGCGGGCAGTTTGTTATTCAGACTAAATGAATTGAGCGCCCATTCGTTTCTGAATAACCGATGCAAAGCTACTTCCGCGTCAGATAGACGCGGAAGACGTGTTTGCTTGACGGTGACGAACCGCTAGGCGGAGAGGAATACGCGCGATGCAATTGAACACATTGGAGCTTCACGGATACCGGAATTACGATTCGTTGAAGCTGTCTACCGAGGGCGGGGTCAATATTTTCATCGGACCTAACGCCCAAGGCAAGACGAATCTGGTCGAAGCGATCCACGTTCTGTCGCTAACGAAGTCTCACCGGACTTCGAAGGACAAGGAACTGATCGGATGGAATCAGAACGCGGCGTTGATCCGGGCGCAGATGCGCAGAAAACACGGAAACGTGAGCTTGGAGCTGCAGCTGTCGGCGCAAGGGAAAAAGGCGAAGGTGAACGGGCTGGAGCAACGGAAGCTGAGCAGCTTCGTCGGCACGCTGAACGTCGTTCTGTTCGCGCCGGAAGATCTCGATATCGTCAAGGGAGCACCGGGTGTGCGCCGCCGGTTCATGGACATGGAAATCGGCCAGGTGCACCCCGGTTATTTGTACGACATGCAGCAGTACCAGAAGATTCTTCAGCAGCGGAACAATTACCTGAAGATGACGGACGCCCGCAAAGCGTCTCCCGAGATGCTCGAAGTATGGAACGAACAGCTTGCGACGACCGGTGTTAAAATGATGCAAAAAAGGAAAAACTTTATCGTACAGCTGCAGAAATGGGCGGAGAAAATCCATGCCGGAATCACGGGCGGCAACGAGCTTCTGACCGTGGATTACAAGCCCTCGTTCGGCCATGCATATGGTATAGATAACCAAGATCAAGCTTCTTTATTCGAACAATTTATGATAAAGTTAACAGAGGGCAAGGATCAGGAATTCAGGCGGGGAACGACGCTGACCGGTCCGCACCGGGACGATCTCACTTTCGCCATCAACGGCAAGGACGTGCAAGCGTTCGGATCCCAAGGGCAGCAAAGAACGGCGGCGTTGTCGCTGAAGCTGGCCGAATTGGAACTGATGCACGAAGAAATCGGGGAATACCCGTTATTATTGCTGGATGACGTGCTATCGGAATTGGATCAGACCCGTCAAACCCAGCTGATAGAGACGTTCCAAAGCCGGGTCCAGACGTTCATCACGACGACGGGACTCGAGAGCGTGAACATGAGCCGCTTGAAAGACGCTTCTCTTTTTCACGTGAGAGACGGTCAAGTGCTGCGCTAAAGCGAGGAGGAACTCCGTGTATTTACATTTAGGCGGGGAAAAGATCATACGAACTTCGCAGCTCGTAGCCATCTTCGACATTTCCATCGAGCAGTCTTCCAAGCTGTCGAGGCAATTCATCGTGCATGCGCAGAAGAACAAGGAAGTGGAAACGATCGGTGAGGAAGATCCGAAGTCGATTGTCGTAACGGAGCACAAAGTGTATTATTCGCCGATTTCCACGTCTACCCTCAAGAAGAGGGCGCATTACCTGGAAGGCTAGGCGACGCACTCCCCGAATCGTTAATCAGCAGCGGTTACGCAAAAAAGGCGGTGGAAGGTTTGTCCGTGAATTCACAGCAAAACACGTACGACGAGAGTCAGATTCAGGTATTGGAAGGGTTGGAAGCGGTCCGCAAGCGCCCCGGGATGTACATCGGGTCCACGAGCGGCAAGGGCTTGCATCACCTGGTATGGGAAGTCGTCGATAATAGCATAGACGAAGCGTTGGCCGGCTATTGCACGCGGATCGACGTCATCATAGAAGAAGACAATAGCATCACGGTCATCGACAACGGCCGCGGCATTCCGGTCGGCTTAAACGCGAAGCTGCAGAAGTCGACGCTGGAAGTCGTCATGACCGTGCTTCACGCCGGCGGCAAGTTCGGCGGCGAAGGGTACAAAGTATCGGGCGGTTTGCACGGGGTCGGTATTTCCGTCGTGAACGCGTTGTCCGAGAAGGTCGTCGTCACGGTTAAGCGCGACGGTCATATTCATCAGCAGGAATACCAGCGCGGAACGCCGCAGTACGAGCTTAAAGTCGTCGGCGATTCCGACGAAACCGGAACGACGGTCCAGTTCAAGCCGGATCCGGAGATCTTCACGGAGACGACCGTCTACGAATACGACATTCTGGTCGGACGGATTCGCGAGCTTGCGTTCCTGAACAAGGGCATCCGGATCAACCTCGAGGACAAGCGCACGGGAATGAACGATTCGTTCCACTACGAGGGCGGCATCGTCGAGTTCGTTCAGTACTTGAACCGGACGCGCGAAGCGCTTCACGAGACGCCGATCTACGTCGAGGGCGCCAGAGATCACATTCATTGCGAGATCGCGATGCAGTACAACGACGGCTATTCCGAGAACTTGTACTCGTTCGCGAACAATATCAATACGCACGAAGGCGGCACGCACGAATCCGGCTTCAAGAGCGCCCTCACGCGGATCATTAACGATTACGCGCGGAAGATGGGCTTCGTGAAGGAAAGCGAATCGAATTTGTCCGGCGACGACGTGCGCGAAGGCTTGACCGCGATCATCTCGGTCAAGATTCCCGAGCCGCAATTCGAAGGCCAGACGAAGACGAAGCTCGGCAACAGCGAAGTTCGCGGCATCGTCGAATCGTTGTTCAGCGAGAAGCTGCTGCAGTTCCTTGACGAGAACCCGGGCGTCGCCCGCAAGGTGATGGAGAAGGGACTGCAAGCGGCACGCGCGAGGGAAGCGGCACGGAAGGCGCGGGAATTAACTCGACGGAAGAGCGCGCTTGAAGTCAGCTCCCTGCCGGGCAAGCTGGCGGACTGCTCGTCCAAAGACGCGTCGATCAGCGAATTGTACATCGTCGAGGGCGACTCCGCGGGCGGGTCCGCGAAGCAAGGCCGCGACCGTCATTTCCAAGCGATTTTGCCGCTTCGGGGCAAAATCCTGAACGTCGAGAAAGCGCGTTTGGACAAGATCTTGTCCAACTTGGAGATCCGGGCGATGATTACGGCGCTCGGCACCGGGATTAGCGACGACTTCGACATTACGAAAGCCCGTTACCACAAGATCATCATCATGACCGATGCCGACGTCGACGGCGCGCACATCCGCACGCTCATCCTGACGTTTTTCTACCGGTACATGCGCAAGCTGATCGAGGAAGGCTACGTCTACATCGCGCAGCCGCCTTTGTTCAAGATCGAACGCAACAAGACGGTACGTTACGCGATGAACGAGCGCGAACGCGATGCGATCTTCGCCGAGTTCGGCGAAGGAACGAAGCTGAACGTGCAACGTTACAAAGGCTTGGGAGAAATGAACGCCGAACAGCTGTGGGAGACGACGATGGATCCGGCCGGCCGCACGATGCTTCAAGTCCGCATCGAAGACGCGATGAAAGCCGACCTCATGTTCGATACGCTCATGGGCGACAACGTCGAGCCGCGGCGCGAATTCATCCAGCAATACGCGAAGTTCGTCAAGAACTTGGATATATAAGTCGTGAACAATGACGGGCCGCATGCGGGCCGGGTTGGACATGACGGATCGCGAACAATGACGGGCCGCATGCGGGCCGGGTTGATCATGACTGATCGCGAACAATGACAGCCGCCTTCCGGCCGGTTCGAACGTTGCGGATATAGATCAGGGGGTATCTCTACCTAGGGATACCCCCTGCGGATTAAGCGCCGCGTTTGCGGGCTCTGAATCTACCATAAGCGACGGCATAAGCGTATATTCGGCGGAAGACGGCGCGATTCGGCAGCTTCTTGAACAGGAACGGATCCGGAAGCGTGTTGACCTCTAGCACCCAGGCGTTGAATTTCGTGTCTACCGCGACGTCTACGCCGATTTCCTTCAGGCGGGGATACTTCTTCTCCAGCGCGACTGCGACATCAATGCCCAGCTTGCGGAGCTTGTTCCCGAAGGCGATGCGCCGTTCCTTCGTAAGATGCGAGGAGAACAGCTTTTCCAGCGGCATCGGCGTTCCGCCGGCATGGTAGTTGGTAACGATTTTGCGCGGATGGGCGACGCGGCCGATCATGCCGGTCGTCTCCCATTTCGACTGCGGGTTCATCTGCACCATGACCCTCAAGTCGAATCTTCTTCCGCCGTGCTTCAGCAGATGAATGCCTTGTTGGACGAGATAAGGTTTGTTCTTCTTGACGGAGATCAGCTTGGGATACATGTCGTCGAAGCTGGCGAACGCGTACTTCGTCTCGCCGGATTGAAAGCGGTAAGGGGAGTCGGCCGCGCCCGCGTACTCGACGCGGATGACGCCGCTGCCGAACGTGCCGTCCACCGGCTTGACGTAGATCATGCCGTGCTTTTGCAGAAATGCGGCGACGGTAGAACGATCGAACCGTGCGGTATCCGGCACATGCCGCCTTAAATCGGCATCGGCGAGAAGAACGTCGGTTTTTGCCCATTTACTGCGGACGCGCTGTATCGACATGCTTGTTCATCCAACCTTTCCCTTGGGCATTATGGTATAATGGAATTATTGTGCGTGTTTCGGCATGAATGGATTCAGCTGTCATTCTTGCCTGTTTTCTAACCTATGACGGAATTCGTTTCGCGGTGTGCGTTTTGCCGCCTCCGGACGAGTTCGAACCCGTTGATATATTCGCTAAGGAGGATCCTCATGTCGGAAGAACAACGCTCCCAAATCCGCGACCGCGAAATCGGTCAGGAAATGCGGGAATCGTTCATGGATTACGCAATGAGCATTATCGTCAGCCGCGCGTTGCCGGACGTTCGCGATGGATTGAAGCCGGTTCATAGACGGATTTTGTACGCGATGTCGGAACTCGGCATGGCACCGGACAAGCCGTACAAGAAATCGGCGAGAATCGTCGGCGAAGTCATCGGCAAGTACCATCCGCACGGCGACTCTTCCATCTACGAAGCGATGGTACGGATGGCGCAAGATTTCTCCCTCCGCTACATGCTCGTCGACGGTCACGGGAACTTCGGTTCGGTCGACGGCGATTTCGCGGCGGCGATGCGGTATACGGAAGCCCGTCTTTCCAAGATCGCGATGGAAATGCTGCGCGACATCAACAAAGAAACGATCGACTTCCGGCCGAACTACGACGGCGAAGAACATGAGCCCGTCGTGTTGCCGGCGCGATTCCCGAACTTGCTCGTCAACGGCAATACGGGCATCGCGGTCGGGATGGCGACGAACATTCCTCCTCACAACTTGAGAGAGGTCATCGAAGGCACGCAGGCGTTGCTTCGCGATCCGGAGCTCACCCCGTACGACTTGATGGAGTACGTCAAGGGTCCCGACTTCCCGACGGCGGGCCTCATTCTCGGCCGCGTCGGCATTCGCCAAGCTTATGCGACGGGACGCGGTTCGGTCACGATGCGCGCCCGGGCGACGATCGAAGAAACGAACGGCAAAGCGCGCATTCTCGTTCACGAGATTCCGTATCAAGTGAACAAGGCCCGTCTCGTCGAGAAGATCGCCGAGCTCGTGCGCGAGAAGAAGATCGACGGCATTACCGACCTTCGCGACGAATCGGACCGCAACGGCATGCGCATCGTCATCGAGCTGCGCCGCGACGTGACGCCGACGGTCGTGCTGAACAACCTGTACAAGCAGACGCAAATGCAGACGAGCTTCGGCGTCAACATGCTCGCGCTCGTTAACAACGAGCCGAAGGTTCTCAACTTGAAAGACGTGCTTTACCACTATATCAAGCACCAAGTCGAAGTCATTCGCCGGCGCACGGAATACGATCTGAAGAAAGCCGAAGCCCGCGCCCACATTCTCGAAGGCTTGCGGATCGCTCTCGACCATCTGGACGAGGTCATCGCGCTTATCCGGGCGTCCCGCACGACCGAGGAAGCCCGCGAAGGGTTGATCGCGCGATTCGGATTGTCGAACGATCAGGCGCAAGCGATTCTCGATATGCGTTTGCAGCGCTTGACCGGCTTGGAACGCGAGAAGATCGAGCAAGAATACGCTGAGCTTCAACAGAAAATCGCGGAATACAAAGCGATTCTCGCGGACGAGCAACTCGTGAACGACATCATCTACGACGAACTCGAAGAAGTGAAACAAAAGTTCGGCGACGAACGTCGCACGGAAATCACGGTCAGCGACGACGAGATTCTCGACGAAGACTTGATCCCTCGCGACGATGTCGTCATTACGATGACGCATACCGGATACATCAAGCGTCTTCCGGTGTCGACGTACCGCAGCCAGAAGCGCGGCGGCCGGGGCATTATGGGGATGGGGACGAAGGACGACGATTTCATCGAGAACCTGTTCATCTCCAACACCCATCATTACCTGCTGTTCTTTACGAACAAAGGGCGCGTTTTCCGGATTAAAGCGTACGAGATTCCGGATTTGAGCCGTACCGCGCGCGGAACGCCGATCATCAACCTGATCCAGATCGAGCAGGGAGAGACGATTAACGCGGTCATTCCGGTCGAGGCGTTCGAGCCGAACCAATTCCTGTTCTTCGCGACCCGCAACGGGATCGTCAAGAAGACGCCTCTCGACGATTACGCGAACATCCGTAGAGTCGGCCTTATCGCGATTTCCCTCCGGGAAGACGACGATTTGATCGGCGTGAAGCTGACGGACGGCGAACGCGAGATCGTTATGGGAACGAGCCAAGGCATGTCCATCCGCTTCAACGAGCAGGACGTTCGCCCGATGGGACGTTCCGCGACGGGGGTCAAAGGCATCCAACTCGACGAAGACGACAAAGTCATCGACATGGACGTCGTTGCTCCGGACCAAGAGGTGCTGATCGTAACGGCCAAAGGCTACGGAAAAAGGACCCCGATGTCCGAATACCGGATCCAGACCCGCGGAGGCAAAGGCATCAAGACGCTTAACGTCACCGATAAGAACGGTTCGATCGTCGGTCTTAAAGTCGTTCACGACGACGAAGACTTGATGATCATGACGACTTCCGGCACGTTGATTCGCACGAGCATGTCCGGCATCAATACGATGGGCCGGATTACTCAAGGCGTTAAGCTGATCAATATCCGGGACGAGGATTCCGTTGCGACCGTCGCCCGCGCGCCGCGCAGCGAGGATTCGGATGCGGAAGGCGGCGAAGGCTCCGAAGACGGTTCTGACGAAAGCGCCGGCAACGTCGGCGAGTAGGCTAGGCCCATACGGCTTCGGCGTCTTCGACGATTCAGAATGCATAAGTTTCACGCTTATCCATTTCTGAATCGTCTCCGCAAAGCTTCATCGGCGTCCAGAGGACGCCGAAGGCGTTTTTGCTCGGACGTTGAACAAGCAATAAACTCTGTCCTTGGGAGAGATGTGGCATGCCGATGATTCCGGTAGCGCAAGTTCAGGTTGGCGACCGATTGGCCAGCGACGTTCAGACCGCCCTTGGAAGCGTACTGTTGCAGCAAGGACGTACGCTTTCCGAGAGGGATAAGGACATTTTGTATTCGTTCCTGATCGCCGCGGTGGACGTTCTTCGTAGCGGCCTGGAGGAAACTTCGGCGGATTCGGCATCCGACGAGGCCGCGGCGACCACGGAAGTGAAGATTACGCCGCTTCAGCAGCAATTTCTGGAGATGGAGAAGCTTCTGCAACGAATGATGTCGATGGTCGCTTCCGGCCAGAAGCTTCCCGTGCTCGATATGCGGAACGGCTTGAACGCCTTGATCGAGCATATCGACGAGTACAACGTGCTCACGTTCCACTCGCCTCCTTTTGCGGGCAAGCCCGACGTCACGGTTCGCAATAGCGTGCTGTGCGCGCTTACCGCTTATCAGCTCGCGAAGTGGAACAAGTTCCCAGAGAAGGATTGGCTTCCGATCGCCATGGCGGGGCTCTTGCACGATATAGGCAACGTCAAAGTGGACGGGACGATCTTGAACAAGCCTTCCCGTTTGTCGGCGGAGGAAATTCAAGAGATGAGGCAGCATACGGTGTACGGCTTCCGGATTCTCGAAGGCGTCGCCTCGATGAATCAGGGAGTGTGGCTGTCCGCGTTGCAGCATCACGAGCGGATCGACGGCAGCGGTTATCCGATGAAGGTGAAGGGCGAGAAGATCCATCCGTACGCGAAGATCGTCGCCATTGCGGACATGTACCACGCGATGACGTCAAATCGGCTGTACCGAAAGGCGGAATCTCCTTACCTCGTGCTGGAAGAGCTGCATTCGGGATCGTTCGGCAAGCTCGACCCGCTGTACGTTCAGACGTTCATCGAACGGACGACGCAGTTCCACAACGGCGTGTTCGTGAAGCTGAACAACGGCTCTGTCGGGGAGATCGTCTTTACGGACCGGAACCAACCGACGCGTCCGATGGTTTCCGTGAACGGACAGATCGCGAATCTTGCGCAAAACCGCCAATTGTTCATCTGCGAAGTATTTACGACGAAATAAGAAGTCTCATCGAATCGCCCGGGAACGTATCGTTCCTTGGCGGTTCTTTTTTTGTCGTTCAAGCAACCTAATGATCGATTCGGCGTCTAACCAGTATATGTAAAATGATGTTGCGGAGCGGGGGACGATCGATGAGAACATGGATTTTGGTTATGCTTGCATGCTTGTTGCTGTGGATGGGAGGCGTCGAGTCTGTGCCTCATGCCGCCGCCGAGAAGGATTTTATCTCTCTTGATACGAAGGAACAGGCGATCGCCAGGGCGATGGAGCTCATGCTTATTCCGAATGATGCGCAGATTACGGAAGCCACACGAGTTGGGAGCTCGTCGGGTTTATGGCGACTCGGTTTTTTGACGGCGGAGAAAAATGAGAACGGGAATGCGACTCATGGCGGAGAGATCGTATTGAGAAGCTCAGATGGCGAGCTTCTTTCTTACTCGCAATGGAAATGGCCAACCGATTCGACCGGCTGGGGTCCGGCCCAGGAAGCATTCGATATGTCGAAAGAAAAGGTCGACCGGGAAGAGGCGATCAAGATCGCTAGATCGTTCCTGGACGGTCAGCCATGGAAGCTGAATGCGGAATGGATAGTGGACCCCTATCCGGAATCGGAGTATTCCACTCGGACGGATAGCAAGACGATGCACAAAATCCGATTCGATCGAGCGAATAAGGGGATGCGGCTAGACCAACAGACTTTTTCCGTGTTCGTGGATCGAATCAGCGGGGAGGTCGTCGCGTACGAGGTCAATTGGCATAAAACCGAATTCGTCTCCCCGAGCCATATGTTGGACCAAGCGGCGGCAGCCCGTATACTCGTCGATCTCGCGCAGCCCTATTTGACGAACGCCGAGGGCGGGAACGATCTGCTCGGCTACGCCATGGTTTTCGAATATACGCTCGATGCCGTCAAGGGAACGCTTCCCGAACGGTATAACATTCCGATACCTAACGACAAGGTCGTCGGCAAGCCGAAAATTTCGAACGCGATGGCTAAACAGTTGCTTTTATCGATGTACGAAATTGAACTTCAATATGCGATAACGGACACCTCGATGGAGGGGTGGAGAGTCGAACCGTTCTATCGCATGGTCGTGAAGCCGGAGGTCCCCCGTTTCTATACGGGGAAGGCGCCAATCGTCGACGCTAGGAGCGGACAATGGAAGGATTTCGTCGGAGCCCCATTGCAGCGGGCGATGCCCGAGCCTTCGGATTGGCTTATCGCCGCGGCCGCCTCGACGGGACGAATTCGTTATCCGTCGGCGATTGCCGTTGAAGGGGAGTTCGTTGCGCTTACGGCGGCACCGATCGTCCAGAACGGCAAAGTGCTGACTTCGGCCAAAGAACTGATGACGGCGATAAGAGGGAATCTCTTGTGGGATGCCAAGACAAGCAAGTTGACGGCGATTAAAGACGGTAAGAGGCTTGTCATGAAAGCAGGCAGCGACAAAGCTCTATTGAACGGGAAAACGATAAGGCTGCAATCGGCCGTACGGATCGTAAAGGGGAGAACGCATATGCCGGCGACGGCTATTCAACAAGCGTTCGGGGCTAACGTATCTTGGCAGGCTTCCTCGCGATTCCTATTGATTCGAATGAACGATAGACCCGTAACGCCGACGGCTTCGGAGTTGGGCAAATTGCGATGGGATGCGCAGTTGGAGTGGGCGAGAAACGGCTTTAGGTAAGGGTTATCGGGTGGGCGAATCTTGCATTTCAAAAAAGTTGAAATAGGGTGTTGCAATCATTCGCCCACCGTGATATTATATTCAAGTCGCCATTAGCGCGGCACACGAAATAAGAAACAAAACGAACCACGAATTGTTCTTTGAAAACTGAACATTGAGCGTAAGAAACAAACAATCGTCGAAGTCGGCTTTCGGGTCGGCGGAGACAAACCAGCAGTGAATGAGCCTCAA
>NZ_JBHSMH010000035.1:0-576 GCF_042655365.1 Cohnella suwonensis
CGTGAGGCGCTTTCGGATGTACCAGTCGATTTTGTTTAGGAATGTGTTTGCAAAGGAGTCGAGTCCATAGTAGTTCTTCCACCCTTGAATCTTAGGGTTTAGTTCTTCCACCATTTTGTTCATCGTCCAATACAGACGATTTCGCGGCTCGGTTGCTTCCTTTACCTTCTGTCTCATACTCTTCATCGCTTTCTTAGACGGATAGCTACGGAGGATAGAGACCGTTTTATTCCCTTTCAGCTTCTTTGGTATTTTCCGGTGGTGCATCCCCAAAAAGTCGAAGCCTTGCTTATCGTCCCATAGGTTAATGAGCTTGGACTTCTCCTTGTTCATTTCGAGTTCCAGTTTTCCGAATACCGCTTTGAGGACGTCAATTGCCCTCAAGGCTTGTTCTTTGGTTTTGCAAAGGATGGCGAGGTCATCGGCGAATCGCACCAGCGTTCCCGTTTCCGCGAACTTCTTCTCCCAAATCGTGTCCAAATAGTTCAGGTACAGATTCGAAAGTAACGGACTGATGACGCCTCCCTGCGGACTCCCGATTTCGGTTTCGTGAAACTGATCATCTTTCACGAAACC
>NZ_JBHSMH010000036.1:0-64273 GCF_042655365.1 Cohnella suwonensis
TGCACCAAAAAAAACAAACGGCACAGGGCTTTTTCCCATGCCGTTTCGGACTCCATTTTTATTCCCGGTCTTGTCTTTGAGCTTAACTTAATGACATTGAAGCGAGCTCCCGTGCTTTTTTTTATGATTTCACAACCGCCAACCGCCACGCGCTGCGCTTAATCGCTGCCGCCCCCACCGCCACTATCTCCGCCGCCCGCTGAATCGCCGCCCCCGCTTCCGCCGGAACCGCTGTCTGAATGGTGGTCATGATGATGTCCATGACCATGGTGACCGCCGTTGTGATTGCCTCGGTCGGAATGCCCGGCATCGTAGAATCCGCTATTGTACGTTTGGGATCCGTTTTTTCTATCGGATTTGCGCTTGGAGCCGTTCAAATCGTTGAGGATAAAAAAGGCGACGAGAACGACGACGATGATGACAAGGAGAAAAGTCATGCTGCTGGTTACCTCCGCTTCGTTTGCTTGTTTTATCCGATTATACACGCTCGCCGGAGATGGGCGCCAGAGGTCTATTCCCCGCTTGTCCGCCATAAATTGTTAAGAGCGATACGCGGACAAGGAGGGCTTGCGATGACGGTTCGGGACAACGTTCGAGAACGCAGGCGGGAAAGGATTCAACAGCTGATCATGAGTGAACAATCTTTCGCCGGTCCGGACAAGAAGGTACCGACGGCTTCGGATGACGAGCAGCAACCGGAATCGGCAACGCTGCGGAAGGCCAGTGTCACCGATTCGGCGCCGCCGGCCGAACGGCAACAGGGTACGTCAGAAGTTCCGTCTTCGCCCGGTACGATCCGGGTTCGCGAACGCGGCGCGTCTTCGGGAGAGCGCGAAGCGAGGAACGGATCTTTGCGATCTCCCGACGCTCCTTCCATTCCCTCGTCGGACGAGGGGGGGAGAATCCCGCCGGGGCAGCCCGCCGAGACGAGCGGCGTTGTTCGAGCCGACGTCTCGCGATTCGCCGTTACGCGGGACCCGGAGCTATGGTGGAAAGAACGGGAGAAGCAAATTCAAGTCGGACGCCCGAACGGCTGGCAAGGCATCAAGGGGCTTCCGCCGACGTCGAACGCGCCGTCCTCTCATGGTGTGGGACCGCCAACCGGCTCGGGCTGGAACAAGCTGAAGAGGGGCTTCGCGCTGCAGCTCGCGGCGGCGCTTCTCGCGTTCGGGGGGGCTTGGGGATGGCTCAAGCTGGAATTGCCGGGTAGCGGGGAAGCGAAAGATTGGCTCGTGTCCTCCGTGACGAAAGATATGGACTTTCAAGCGATCGAAGCGTGGTACGGCTCGACGTTCGGCGGTTCGCCGACGTTCTTCCCGTTCAACCGTGACGAGCCGGATACGCAAGAAGTGGCGGCGCTGTTTAACGCGGACGACACGGTCGCCCCGGTGACCGGCAAGCTGCTTCAGACGTTCGCCCAGAACGGAACCGGCGTGAAAGTGTCCGCGCCTTCAGGCAGCGAAGTACTGTCCGTCTATACGGGCCGCATCCAGCAGGTGAACACGAACAAAAACGGCGGCATAACGGTCATCGTGCAGCACGAGAACCACGTCGTCACCGTGTACGGCAACTTGGCGGATACTGCGGTGAAAACGAACGATTGGGTGGAAAAAGGGCAGAAGCTCGGCTCGCTCGGCACTTCCGGCGGCAAGCTGGCGGACAGGGCGCTCTATTTCGCCGTGCAGCAGTACGGCAAATCTCTTGATCCCGCGGAAGTGATCGATTTTGATTAAGTGGCGAGGAATCGCGTTCCGTCTTCATCCGCTGTTCATGCTCGTCATGCTCGCGTCGGTCGTCACGGGACGGTTCGCGGAGTTGCTGACGCTGTTCGCCATCGTGTTCTGGCACGAGCTCGGCCACCTTGCCGCCGCGCTTCGATACGGTTGGAGGATCAAGGAAGTCAAGCTGCTTCCTTTCGGCGGCGTGCTCGAAGTCGAGGAAGCGGGCTCGCTGCCGGTAAAAGAGGAAATCATGGTCGCGCTGGCCGGTCCCGCGCAGAACGCGTTGCTCGCCGGCATCGCCTACGCGCTCGGGCTTGCCGGCTGGGTCGATCTGGCGTGGTCGGACGAATTCGTGCGAACGAACGCGCTGATCGGCCTTTTTAATTTCATGCCCGTTCTTCCCCTGGACGGCGGTAAAATCCTGCAATCGCTGCTCAGCTTACGCGCGCCGTTCCATCGGACGCTTCTATGGAGCGCGAAGATCAGCCTTCTGTTCAGCGCGGTCGTCGTCGCGGCTTCGCTCGCGCCATTACTCCGGGGAGGCCTGCTGCAATTGAACTTGCTGGCGGTCGGCATCTTCCTGTTCGCGTCCAATTGGACGTATTGGCGGAACGTGCCTTTCGTGTTCCTGCGTTTTCTCGTGCACAGAAGCGAATCCGGCTTGCGCTATATCGATGAGGGCAAGCTGTCCCGGCCGATCGTCATCTCGGACAACCGTCCGCTGTCTTCCATCCTGAGATTGTTCATGAAGGAACAGTATCATTTGGTTTACGTGATGAAACGCGGGAAAATCGCCAACGTCGTGCCCGAAAAGACGATTATCGACGGATTTCTCGGCGGATTGGCGCCGGGGAATGCGGAATTGAAACTTTTCAGGTAAAATGGAGGAAAGAGTCGAACGCGGGAGGTACGCATGAAGCAGCTGTTCATCCATAGTTCGCAAAACTTGACCCAATCGGCTTTGCTGGAAGACGGGGTGCTGACGGAGTTCGGGGTCGAGCGGACCGAGCATTCGTCCCTCATCGGCAACCTTTACAAAGGCCGCGTCGTGAACGTATTGCCGGGCATGCAGGCGGCGTTCGTCGATATCGGCTTGCCGAAAAACGCGTTCCTGTACGTCGACGACGTTCTCCATCCGCACTTGGACAAGCAACCGAAGGAGAAGCCCCCGATCGCGGACTTGCTTAAGCCCGGCGACCAGTTGATCGTCCAGATGATGAAGGAGCCGCTCGGAGGCAAGGGCGCGCGCGTGACGACGCATTTCTCGATCCCCGGCAGATGGCTCGTGTACATGCCCGAAGCGGATTATATCGGCATCTCGAAGAAAATAGAGTTGGACGCGGAGCGCGCGCGATTGCGGGGACTGGCGGAGTCGATCCGGAAGGAGGGCGAAGGCGTCATCCTGCGGACGAACGCCGGCGGGGAAAGCCTCGAAGCGCTCGACGAGGATTTGAATCAGCTGCGGCGCCTCTGGCACGACATACTCGCGAGAGGGAAGACGTCTTCGGCGCCCGCAGAGCTTCATCGCGATACGGCTCTCGTCGGCAGGCTCGTACGAGACGTCGTCACGCCGGACACCGAAGAACTCATTTTCGACGACGGGGACAACATGCTCGCGGCCAAAGCGTATTTGCGCCAAGCGGCCCCGGCGCTAGAAGGTAAAGTAAGGCTCTACGAGGAAAATAAGCCGCTGTTCGACCAATACGGCATCAAGGAGCAGCTGGACAAGGCGTTCCAATCGCGCATCTGGCTTCCGAGCGGCGGTTATCTCGTCTGGGAGCAGACGGAAGCGCTCACGGTCATCGACGTCAACACGGGCAAGTATACGGGGTCGATCGACCTCGAGGAGACGGTGTTCCAGACGAATCTCGAGGCGGCGGACGAAGTCGCCCGGCTGCTTCGGCTTCGGGACGTCGGCGGCATCATCATCGTCGATTTCATCGACATGGAGACGGAAGAGCACAGGCATCGGATCGCGCAACAGCTCGAAGCGAAGATCAAGCGGGACAGAACGAAGTGCCAGGTGGTCGGCTGGACGAAGCTCGGACTGATGGAAATGACGCGTAAGAAAGCCCGCGACAACGTCATGAACTACTTTTACGAAACGTGCGCTTCTTGTAAAGGGAAAGGCAAAATATATATTCGATAAGAATAGATTGTGTTCGGGACGACTATGTGATACAATCCCATAGTGCGTGCAATCTGAAGATTTTGCAGGCTACAACCGCTCTCCACAGGGTCGACAAGATCGGCGCTGCCCTGGCTGAATTCCGCTGCGGCAACCGACACCCCCCGAGGCGAGTCTTAGACACGAGGAGGTGCACCAGATGTACGCGATTATCGAAACAGGCGGCAAACAATTCAAAGTCCAAGCGGGCGACGTGATCTTCGTCGAGAAGCTCAACGCAAGCGCAGGCGACAGCGTAACGTTCGACCGGGTTTTGGCGGTTTCCAAAGACGGCGGCTTGACGACGGGTTCCCCGCTCTTGTCCGGAGCTTCGGTTACGGGCAAAGTCGAGCAACAAGTGAAAGGCGAGAAAATCATCGTCTTCAAGTACAAGCCTAAGAAAAACTACAAGCGCAAACAAGGCCATCGTCAACCGTACACGAAAGTGACGATCGAGAACATTAAGGCGTAAGCGAGGCTTGCCGAGATGATCAAGGTCACGATCGTGCGCGACGACAGGAAGGCCATTATACGTTTTACCGTTTCGGGGCACGCTTTTTACAATGATCCCGGCAAGGACATCGTCTGCGCCGGCGTAACGGCCGTCACGGTCGGAGCGATCAACGCGATCGAGAAGCTGACGGGTCTCGAACCCAACGCTTATACCGAGAGCGGACTGCTCGAAGCGACGGCGCCTCGAAGCGAAGAACCCGCAAGAGACGACCAAGTCCAACTGCTGTTGGAGGGTATGGTCGCAGCGCTCGAAACCATCGAGGACTATTACGGGAAGCACGTGAAAATAAAAGAAATCTTTGAACAAGAAGGAGGTTGACACCATGTTGAAGTTGGACCTTCAGTTATTCGCCTCGAAAAAAGGGGTCGGATCGACGAGAAACGGACGGGACTCCCACTCCAAGCGCCTCGGCGCGAAGAGAGCGGACGGTCAAGCGGTGACGGCGGGAAGCATCCTGTACCGCCAACGCGGAACGAAAATCCATCCGGGCACTAACGTAGGCATCGGCAAAGACGATACGCTTTTCGCGCTCGTTCACGGCGTCGTGAAATTCGAACGTCTGGGACGCGATCGCAAGAAAGTCAGCGTATACCCTGCCGAGCAAGCTCCGGTAGCTGCCGCGCTTGAAGTTTAATTAATCATCCGAGACCCCGGCCAATGACGTTGGCCGGGGTTTCTTGCGTTATGCGGGACGGAGCCCCGCCGTCAGGTATTCATGGTGAACCCGAACGCGCCATGGTATACTAGACGCGTGAACTTCGTTTCCGGGCAAGGGAAGACAGGATCTACGAAACGGGGAAGACGGATGAGTATACGGAATCGGACGCCTTGGGCGCTCGCGGCATGGGCCTCTCTCGTCCTGCCCGTCATGGCCGTGGCGGCATGGCCGCGGGCATGGTGGCCTTACGCCGTTCTGACGCTGTGGACGCTCGGAATCGCGGTCGGCGTCGTTCTCGTCGCGAAGCGCTGGCATCGCCGGCAAAGCGACCGCATCGTCACGCAGGCGCAGCTGTCGTCCATCCGAACGTTAAGCCATCACCGGCACGATTGGATGAACGAGCTGCAAATCCTATACGGATATTTAAGATTGAACAAGCCCGATAAAGCGATCGCCGTCGTGGACAGAATAAGGGAGAGAATGGAGCAGGACAGCCGGGTCTCCCAGATCGGCGAACCCGAGCTCGCGACGTTCCTGCTGTCTTTTCGCGCGATGTGCGATACGGTCCGCCTCGAGGTGGACGTTCAGAACGGCTTCCATCTCGACGGGAAGGCGGATCGGTCCGATCGACTCGCGAAGGCGATCATCGGCCTCGTCGGGATCATCCGCTACCGCGCTTCGAGTCCCGCGAACGGCGTGGACAACGTGCTGAAGCTCGGCTTCTCGCGCGACGGCGGCGAAGTGTCGGTGTCCCTTGTTTACGAAGGCGAGCTGGCCGCGTCGGACAGCGTCGTCCCGGAGATGGAGAGGTGCGTCGAAGGCATCGGAACGATACGGTTTGACGAAAGCCCGGCGGGGTCAGCGGGACAAGCCCGGACGATGGTGGTCCGCTTCCCTCTGCCGGCATAATAACGCGATTACCGGGAGCGGGCGTTCGCAAGCCCGGACCGGTTGCAACCTGGAGTGAACTTAATCGATGTTCGTGGACAAAGCGAAAGTATTCGTGAAAGGCGGAGACGGCGGGGATGGCCTCGTCGCGTTCCGCAGGGAGTTATACGTGCCGGAAGGCGGGCCGGCCGGCGGGGACGGCGGTAACGGAGGGCACGTCATTTTCCGCGTGGACGAAGGTTTGCGCACGCTGATGGACTTCCGTTATCAGAAGCATTTCAAGGCGACCAAAGGCGAGAAAGGCCGCAACAAGTCGCAGCACGGCGCGAACGCGGAGCATATGGTCGTTCGCGTTCCGCCCGGCACGACCGTCGTCGACGACGACACGGGAGAGACCGTCGCGGACATGACGCGCCACGGTCAAGAAGTCATCGTCGCCAAGGGCGGCCGCGGAGGCCGAGGCAACATCCGCTTCAAGAGCGCCGCCAACACGGCGCCGGCGATCGCGGAGAACGGGGAAGAAGGACAAGAGCGCTGGGTTACGCTGGAGCTGAAGGTCATGGCGGACGTCGGCCTCGTCGGCTTCCCGAGCGTAGGCAAGTCGACGCTGCTGTCCGTCGTGTCGGGGGCGCAGCCGAAGATCGGCGCCTACCATTTCACGACGATCACGCCGAATCTCGGCGTCGTCGATCTCGGCGACGAGCGCAGCTTCGTCATGGCGGACTTGCCGGGTTTGATCGAAGGCGCCCATACGGGCGTCGGACTCGGCCATGAATTCCTGCGGCACGTCGAGCGCACGAGAATCATCGTGCACGTCGTCGACATGTCCGGCATGGAAGGCCGCGACCCGTACGACGATTGGGTGAAAATCAACGACGAGCTCAAGCTGTACAATCCGAAGCTCGCGGAACGTCCGCAGATCGTCGCGTCCAATAAGATGGATATGCCGGAATCGGAAGAAAATCTGGAAGCGTTCCGCAAGCAAGTCGCCGAGGCGCGTCCGGATATCGTCGTCATGCCGATCTCGTCGCTGACGAAGCAAGGCATCAAGGAATTGCTGTTCCGGGTCGCAGACTTGCTCGATTCCTTGCCGCAGCAGTCGGAGATCGAGGAGATCGAGAAGCAGGCGAAAGCCGAAGAAGGCGTCGTCTATCGTTACGAGGCGACGGGCGATTTGGACTTCGAGATCAAGCGGGACAACGAAGTTTACGTCATCGAGAGCGAAGCGATCGCCAGGCTCATGCGGCGGACGCAGTTCAACTCGCACGAGGCGATCATGCGGTTCGGGCGAATCCTTCGCGGCGCCGGTATCGACGACGCGCTGCGCAAGCGCGGCGCGAAGAACGGGGATACGATCCGCATCGGGAAATTCGAGTTCGAATTTTTCGAAGGCGGTTCGGACGACTATATTTTCGACGACGCCTAATCGCGATCGGCAAAAAGGATTCCATGGCCTGTCACGGGCCCCGGAATCCTTTTTTTGAACGATTCGGAATTGATAAGTTTCACGCTTATCACAAAAGGCGTATTTGGTTGTATGGGAGTGGTTCGATGGGCGAGTAGGGGTTACGAGTCGGCTATGCGAGTAGGGGGGGGGCGTTGTTCGCGCAGGTCTAACGTTCTTCCATAGAGCTGCAAAAGTTCAGTTTGTTTCCAGTAATCGGCTGCATCGAGTGGATCAAACTGCATGGATGCAGTTTGATTCCAAGGAAATCGCGAAAATGAGCTATTTACGGATTATAAACTGTAGTAGGTGCAGGTTGTTGGGCGATGATGAGGTAAATGGAGAAAACAAACTGTAGTCCATGCAGGTTGGTGCTTAGGGGGAGGAAGGGGGGCATTGCGTTAGCGAGAGTGCTGGAATGTGGTAATTCGAAAGCTCCCAGAGGACACCGCATCCGCCAACCGCCAACCGCCAACCGCCAACCGCCAACCGCCAACCGCCAACCGCCAACCGCCAACCGCCAACCGCCAACCGCCAACCGCCAACCGCCAACCGCCAACAACCAAACACTTCCCCCTTATTGCGCTGAGCACAACAAATTGTAGAAGACAACCGACTTTTGGCGAACTTTTAAGCAGCTAGTCGTATGAGCGAATCTCCTTCAGAAGCGTCCATCCCGCGACGCTTAGGACGGCGATCGCGATGCCACCGGCGGCGATGACGGGCGACGGACCGTAGGCGTCGGACAGGAACGAGGCCGCGGCCAACCCGATCGGAGGGGCGACGCTCGTCAGCGAGGCGAGCGTGCCGAACGCACGTCCTTGCATGGAAGGCTCGATTCTCGCGCGCAGACCGACGTTCAAAATGAGCGTGACGAATGACAGCAAGCAACCGCTAAGCAGAATGTAAGGAATCGCCCCGAGCGCGGAATCGGATCGCGAAATAAGCCAGTAAGCCGGCCCCATCGCGGACACGCTGCCCAAGATCCATTTTCCCCTGCCCCTGAGCCTGCCCCCGAGAAAGAGGATGAGGCTTGAACCCGCAACGTATCCGAGCGGAATGCAGGCTTCGATTAAGCCGAAATGAAAAGGGCTCGCGTGCCAGTCGCCGACGGCGGATACTTGTACGAGCATGAGCATGGACAGGAAAAACAACGTAACGACGGGGAGAAGGGCGAGTACCGGGAGAGCGAACGGGTCGCGCCATAAGTACTTGAATCCTCCGGCGAAGTCTTCCGTGAACGTCGGCATGCGCGGGGGCGCGACGGAATCGTTCGCGGTAGCGGTCGCGGGCATGACGGAGGCGGGGAATTTCCCCGCAGCGAACACGAAACAGGCGGACAGCAGGAAGGTCAAGCCGTCGACCGCGATGGCCATGGCGCCTCCGAAAGCGGCGACGAATACGCCCCCGAGCGCGAAACCGGAAATGCGGACGAGATTGTCCGCGATATTCATCGCGCCTACCGCCTGATGGATGCGGCCTTGCCCGACGATGCCGCCGAGGGAAGCTTGCAGGGACGGCGAGTGGAACAAACTCGCGAAGGCGATCAGCGCGGTGAGGACGATGAGGACGATAAACGGCGTTCCGGGCACGGATATCGAGACGACAACGCCTGCGACCAGCAATACGCGGACGATGTCGGCCGCGATCATGAGCTGTCTTCTGTTCATCCTGTCGGCGACCGTCCCGGCGAACGAGCCGAGCAGGGTGCCGACCGCCAGGTGAGTAACCAAGAGGGCTGACATGTGCTTGGCGCTGCCCGTCGTCTGGATGACCCATAAGTTAAGCGCCATTCCGTGAAAGGTATTTCCGAGCAACGACAGGCAAAAGCTCGCGAACACGAATAAGAACGGACGGTTGCGCCAGAGCGCCGGCGCCCGCGCGGCCGCCGTTCCGGCATAAGGACTTTCGATCGCGGAATCGGTAGACGGACCGATCAAGGGTTATCGCCTCACTTGACTTATACGATTAAGTAACGCACAAAATCAACTTAATCGATTAAGTGAATTATGCCACGGGACGGGCGACGCTGTCTATAGGGGAATGAGAGACTCGCTCTTTACCCGATGATTTTTTCCATGCGGATTTCCGGTTCCTTGCTGAGGTCGATGAAGAGTTCGGCCGACTGAATAAGCGGACGCGCGGGGTCGGTCGGGTTGATGAGCACGACTTTGCCCGTACGGCCGTCGGTAAGGGAGACTTCGCTTCCGATGAGCGAGTTCATCATTCGCCTCGTGAACGTCAGCAGAATGCCTTTGTCGAACGAGCCCAAAGTGCCCGTGTACATTTGCCTGACGATTTCGTAGAAAGGAGACGCCTTTCGGTAGACCCGGTCGCTCGTCAGCGCGTGGAACACGTCCGATATCGCGACGATTTTGCTTAGAAAATCGACCCGATCGCTATTCGCGCCGAACGGATAACCCGAACCGTCCTCGCGTTCGTGGTGCTGCAAAGCAATTAGCGCGCTGCGGTGAGGCAATCCCGGACTGCTTTTGATCATTTCGTAGCCGTACACCGTATGCTTCTGCATCAGTTCGTATTCTTCCGCCGTCAACCGGCTCCGCTTATTCAAGATTTCCTCCGGCACCTTCGCCTTGCCGATGTCGTGCAGGACGGCGCCGAGCGTCAGAAGGGCCTGCTCGCTTTCCGGAAGGCCGATCCACTTGCCGATCATGGAAGAGATCGCGCCTACGGCGATCGTGTGGCGATACGTATAATCGTCTTTCGCCTGCAGAGAGACGAGAAGAGGGAACACTTGTACTTTCTCGGTGGATTGCAGGATCGCGGGCAATACTTCTGCCCGGATGTCGGGCATCGGAATGCGGCCGGTACGGCGGATGTCGGCGAATATGGACTGGACCGTGCCGACGGATTCCTCTAGCGCGCGGAGCGCTTGCTGCTGCCGCGATAGGGGCGCGAAGTCTTGTTCCTTGAGCTCGATCCCGTGCGCGCGAAGCTTGCCGATGTCTTCCTCATTCAGCGCGCGAGACGCATGGAGGACGAGGACGCCCCTCGAATTGAACAGGTCGCGGCCGACGATTCTCCCGACCCAGCGGGATTCCGCATGATTGAAGTGCTTGTCGATCGCGAACCCCTCCCATCGAACGTCAACATCCTCAGTATAACACCAATAACTTACAAATTTCTCGACATCTTGTATTGCCTATTGCCGACGTTTCTCCGATTCGATATAATGTCCTCTATATACAAACATTCGTCTTTCCTGGGAGGACGGAAAATGGCGGAACGTTATTATGCCGTCCGCGAGGATTTGCTTCCGGAAGGCATGCTGAAAGCAGAGCAAGCCAAAGAGCTGTTAAGGCGGGGGGAAGCGGCGACGATTCACGAAGCCGCGGAACGCGTCGGTTTAAGCCGGAGCGCTTTTTACAAATATAAAGACGGCGTCTACGCGCTCGAGCAGGCTTCCAGAGAATCGATCGCGACGCTGTCGATGGATTTGGAGCACCGTTCCGGCGTTCTGTCGAAAGTGCTCGGCACGCTCGCGGCGAGCGAGGGCAACGTGCTGACGATATCGCAATCCATTCCGTTGCAAGGAATGGCCAACGTCGTCGTGTCGATGGACACGACGATCGTGAACGGGGCGCTTCCCGAGCTTCTCGCGAAGCTTCGTTCACTGGACGGCGTCAAACGGGCAACCGTCATCGGACGCAGCTAACTTTAATTACCGATGCGCGCAGGCGCGGCAGTCGAAGCGGAGGAAAAGTGATGAAAGCTATTCAAGTAGGATTGCTGGGGCTCGGTACGGTAGGCACCGGCGTCGTGAAAATCGTGGAAGGCCATCAAGAGGACTTGTCCAACCAGGTCGGGAGTCCGATCTCCATCTCGCAAATTCTCGTCAAGGACCGCTCCAAGGCGCGCGGCGTCCCGATCGACGCGGCGAAGTTGACGGAAGATCCGTGGGAAATCGTCCGCAATCCGGATATCGATGTGATCGTCGAAGTCATGGGCGGCATTACGACGACGAAGGATTACATTCTGGAGGCGCTCGAGCGCGGCAAGCACGTCGTCACGGCGAACAAAGACCTGATGGCGTTGCACGGCCAGGAAATACTGGCGAAAGCCCGAGAGAAAGGTTGCGACGTCTTGTACGAGGCAAGCGTGGCCGGCGGCATTCCGATCATCCGGACGCTCGTCGAAGGCTTCTCTTCCGACCGGATCACGAAGATTATGGGCATCGTGAACGGAACGACGAATTATATTTTGACGAAAATGAGCCAAGAAGGCGCGGCCTACGCCGACGTGCTGAAGGAAGCGCAAGATCTCGGTTACGCGGAGTCGGATCCGACGTCCGACGTGGAAGGGCTCGACGCCGCCCGCAAAATGACGATCTTATCGTCGCTCGGCTTCCGCGCGAACGTGTCCTTGGACGACGTCAGCGCCAGAGGCATCAGCGGCGTCTCGCAAGAGGACATCCGCTACGCGAAACGGCTCGGCTACGAAGTGAAGCTGCTCGGCATCGCCGAACGGCAGGACGATATGATCAGCGTCAGCGTCCAGCCGACGATGATCAAGACGGGCCATCCGATCGCGTCCGTCAACGGCGTGTTCAACGCCGTATACGTGCACGGGGAAGCGGTCGGCGAGACAATGTTCTACGGCGCGGGCGCCGGAGAGCTGCCGACGGCGACGTCCGTCGTGGCGGACTTGGTCGCGGTCATCAAGAACATGAAGCTCGGCGTGAACGGACGGCAAGCGCAATTGCCTTATAACGTCGTTAAGCTGAAGACAGACGAGCAGATCGCTTCGAAGTTTTTCCTGCTGCTCCACGTCGAGGATCGCGCCGGCGTTCTCGCGCAAATCGCGCAAGTGTTCTCCAATTGCGACGTGAGCATCGAATCGGTCATGCAGCCGTCGGCCCCCCACAAGTCGAGCACGGAAATCATCATCATTACGCACCAGGCGAGCAAGGCTGCGATGAACCAAGTGATGCAAGCGTTCAACGGCTTGTCCGCCGTACGCGAAATCAAGAGCGTGTACCGGGTAGAAGGCTAACGAAGGCCGCTGGCGGACGTTGGACGGCACTACGGGATCAAAAGGAGCTTTGTTATGCAGAAGGAAGCCGAGATGAAAGCAACATCCGTTCAAGGCCGGGTCGTCGTCAAAGTGCCGGCCAGCACCGCGAACATGGGACCGGGGTTCGATTCGTTGGGCATGGCGTTGTCGCTGTACGCGTGGGTCAGCATGGCGCCGGCCGAAGAGACGCGAATCACGCTCGTCGGAGATAACTTAGACGGCGTTCCGCTGGACAAGACGAATCTGGTATACGAGGTCGCGCAATCGGTGTTCGCGAGAGCGGGAGTCGCATTGCCCGAGCTCGACATCGGCATTCGCAGCGACATTCCGCTCACGAGAGGACTCGGAAGCAGCGCCTCGGCGATCGTCGGCGCGCTCGTCGCGGCCAACGCCCTCATCGGCGATCCTCTGGGAGAGGACGAGCTGTTCCAGATGGCGACGGCGATCGAGAACCATCCCGACAACGTCGGGGCATCCCTGTTCGGCGGTATCGTCGCCGCGGCATGGGACGGAGAACGGGCGGACTACGTCCGCATCGAGCCTCCCGCGGGCATGGACGTGCTCGTCGCGATTCCGGCGTTCGAGCTGTCGACCAAGAAAGCGCGCAACGTGTTGCCGCAGAGCATCCCGATGCAAGACGCCGTATTTAACGTCACGCATAGCTCGCTACTGACGGCGGCGCTGTCTTCCGGCAGATTGGATTTGCTCGGCAGGGCGATGCGGGACCGGTTGCATCAACCGTACCGCGCGGCGCTCATCCCGGGCATGGAAACGATTCTTAGGGAAGCGACGGAGCACGGGGCTCTCGGCGCTGTGCTGTCGGGAGCGGGGCCGACGCTGCTGCTGCTCGCGAGGAGCGGCGACGCGGCCAACGATGGACTCGTCTCCTTCGTTCGCGAGACGATGGCGGGAGAAGGCATCGAAGTAACGACGAGATGGCTGGAGCCTTGCTTGCACGGTCCGCAGGTGCGGGTCGTCGGGTTCGACGATCCGGCCTACGATCTGGCGCCCCAACAGGTATTGAAGACGGCGGAAGCGGAGGTGGGCGCATGAGCGGCCGCAAGAAGGTAGCCTTGTTGCCCCAAGGCACCGTGTCCGACGAAGCGGTACGTTATATGTTCCGCAACGAGGACGTGGAATTCGTTTATTGCAAAATGATCGCGGACGTGTTCCAATCGACGGCGAACGGCCTGACCGATTGGAGCGTGATTCCGATCGAGAATACGATCGACGGTTCGGTGAATCTGCATATCGACTGGCTGGTCCACGAGGTAGACTTGCCGATCCGGGCGGAATGGGTATTCCCTTCTATCCAGAACTTGATCGGAGACGCCGGCGAGTTGTCGGCGGACGGCAATCCGGCGCAATGGGAAGCGGAGAAGATCACGAAGGTGATGAGCCACCCCGTCGCGATGGCGCAATGCCTGCAATTCGTCCGTTCCCGGCTGCCGCACGCGGAGCTGGAAACGCTGAGCAGCACGGCCGAAGCGGTCCGGACGGTCAAGAATAACCCGGGCAAAGGCTGGGCGGCGTTCGGCACGAAGCTGGCGGCCGCGGATATGGAACTGGACGTGCTAGAAGAAGGCGTGACCGATCACGACAACAACTTCACGAGATTCCTTCTCGTCGGCAACGCTCCGTACGAGAACGCGTCCGCGACGACGCACAAGACGAGCATTCTCGTCACGCTGCCGGAAGATTACCCGGGCGCGCTGCACCAAGTGCTGTCCGCGTTCGCGTGGCGCCGCGTCAACTTGTCGAAGATCGAATCCCGTCCGACGAAGAAAAAACTCGGCAGTTATTATTTCTATATCGACGTGGAGCTGGCTCTGGACACGGTGCTGATGCCGGCGGCGATCGCCGAGATCGAAGCGATCGGCTGCCAAGTGCGCCTGCTCGGCTCGTATCCGAGCTTGCCTTACGAGAAAGAATAATTCGCCCGAATCCGGTAAGCCAGACGGCTGCCGGATTTTCTGCGTTTAAAGGATGTCAAACGCCCAGCTACTGCATAGGAT
This sequence comes from Cohnella suwonensis, assembly GCF_042655365.1. Classification (NCBI taxonomy): domain Bacteria; kingdom Bacillati; phylum Bacillota; class Bacilli; order Caryophanales; family Paenibacillaceae; genus Cohnella; species Cohnella suwonensis. Next base: position 14,442 of record NZ_JBHSMH010000036.1, read on the forward strand.
GTAAGGATTGCATCAGGGCTTTCGCCCGGGCCGGGGCGAAGCCCGCCTATCAGGAGGGAACGGCGTGAAAATCCATATGGTGAAGCAAGGGGATACGCTGTATTTGATCGCCAAAAAATACAACGTGCCCTTGGAGGAATTGATTAAAGCGAATCCGGATATCAGCAATCCGGATGCCGTGGACATCGGGATGAAGGTGAAAATCCCGACGCATCCGAAGACGATGCTCGGCGTCATCCATCAACACGTCGTCCAGCAAGGAGACACGCTTTGGAAGCTCTCAAAGGCTTGGGGCGTGCAGCTCGGCGATCTGGTCAAAGCGAATCCGCAATTGAAAAACCCGAACGCGCTGTTGACGGGCGAAGTCGTCAACATTCCGCAAACGGGCGATCCGTCGGGGAACGCGCCGGGCGGCGGCATGACCACCGGTGGAATGGGAATGGGTAAGGGTATGGGTATGGGCGGAAAAGCGAACACGGCCGTCATGCCGGCGACCGGAGGGAAAGCGAACACGGCCGTTCAGCCCGCAGCGGAGGCTCCGGTGCCGATGCCGATGCCGATGCCGATGCCGATGCCCGCGCCTGCGCCGGCTCCGGCCGTCGTGCAGCCGATCGCCGAGGCGCCGATATACGGCCTCCACGTCGAACAGGTCGAGATGATCCATACCTATCAGATGCCTCCGATGCAGGCACCGGTTCAAGCGGCTCAGCAAACCTGGCCGCATGAACAGCCGCATTACGGATATGGCATTCCGGAGCCGCTTCCCGGCTTGGGCGGGGAAACGACGATGCATCCGGGTTACGGATACGGGCATGCCCACGGGTACGGTCATCCTCAAGGCGTCATGCCGGTCGCGAAAGCTGCGCAGCCTCACATGGGCGGATTGTACACGTATCACGATATCTCCTATAGCCCGCCAAGCCCGCAGCAAGACGAGATCCCCAACGGCCAGACCGCCGGATGCGCCAACTGCGGAAGCCAGTCGGTATTGCCGTACTATTACGTTGCCAATCCGGAAGGCCAGAGCTCCGCGGATCCATACTCCGGCGAAGGCTACTATGGTGACGGCCGCATGCCATACGGCGTTCCGTTCGTCTCTCCCGCCGCCGTCAGTCCTTACGCTTCCGCGCCAGGAGCCCAGATGCCTTATGCGGCGGCCCCGTACGGCGGATATCCGGTCATGCAGCAGGCGCCGACGTTCGTGTCCCCGATGGGCGACGTTCCGGTAGGCCACGCCCCGATCGCGGAAGGATTGCCTAAAGCGGGCTACGGTTACGGCCAAGGTTATGGCCCTCAATACGGTTACGGCCAACCGGTCCCTTACGGTTATGACGGCCTCATTCCGCCGATCCCTCCGATGCCTCCGATGGGTCCGCTTCCTCCCCTTCCCGGGCTACCCCCGCTTCGGGACGAGGGAGAGGACATGAGATTCGCCGCGGGCGACGATTTCCCGCAAGACGCCCAAACGCAAGCCGCGCCGGCGAGGAAACGGCAGCATAAGCCAAAAGCGAAAGTCGCGCCGCGCCAGAGCAAGCCGAAGCGGAAGGAAAGTCTTCCATGGATCAATTGGTAATCGTTGCGAATAGCGCCGGAACTCCCAGGAAACACTAGGGAAAACAGCAGAGAAGGGGATTCCGGTGTCTCGTTTTCGAATATGGAAGGAACTGAAGAAATCGCTGAAAAGGAAACGCCGTCACGTCTGGTCCCTCGGGGCGGGCGCGGCGGTTTTCCTGTTGGCCGTATTGGCGGGCGCTTGGATGGCCCGCGCTTTCGTCGGACATGCCTTGGGACGGCCGTCGGCCCCGGTCGGTCCGGCCGTCATGATCGCCGAGCCGGACGAACAGACGATCGCGGATCCGGCGGGCTCTCCGAGGGCGACGGTGCTCGGCGAATTAAGCAAGCGGCCGGGGGACGTCAAACTCGTGCTGCACCGCACTTACTTGTGCGGAGACGAAACGAGGCAGCTTGGACGAATGACGGCTTCCGAAGCGGCGGGGCTGCTGAAGGCCCACCGGAATTGGGAGGCGTCCTTGAACGAAGAGGGTAAGCTGACGGTGGAGGAAGCCGTCGACGACTTGTCTCCGGCGTGCCGTCAGACCTCCTACATGGGAATCGATAAGGACGGCAACCTTTCTTTGTTCGACGGACCGCCGTGGCAGGAAAAAGTCGTCCGGACGTTTTTCCAGCTCGACGTGGACATGATGGAGTCGCGCATGAGCGAGGAACGGGTCCGCGAGCTGTCCCGGGGCATCCGCGTATCGGACAAGTACGAGTACGACAGCGTGCTATCGTCGCTGGGAGAATACGCCGCGCTACGGTCGCAGGCGGCTCCTCAGCCGTCGCAGTGAACGGAATGGAAGACGATCGCGAACGAAAAGACGCCCTCGCGAGCGTCTTTTTTGTTGCGCCCTTCGCCCTATTTTTCCTCTCGGAACAACACTTTGTTCTCCTTCCGTTCTCATAGAGGCGAACATTTGATATAATTAAACGAATGCGCATGACGAGTTTGAGAGGGGACGAACCGTGAGAGTATTGGGAATCGACCCCGGCATCGCCATTATGGGTTTCGGGTTCATCGACAAATCCGGGCATAAGCTGACGCCCGTGCAATACGGATGCATCCAGACGGAGGCGGGAACCCCGCAGGAAGTCCGACTGAAGCAAATCTATGAATCTTCCTGCGAGCTGCTGGACCGCTATCAACCGGATACGGTCGCGGTCGAGAAGCTGTTTTTCAACAAAAACGTAACGAACGCGTTCAGCGTCGGACAAGCCCGGGGCGTGTTCATGCTCGCGGCCGCCCAGCGCGGACTGCCGATATCGGAATACACGCCGATGCAGGTGAAGCAAGCGGTCGTCGGTTACGGCGGCGCGGAGAAAAAACAAGTGCAGGAAATGGTCAAAATGCTGCTGAAGCTGGCGACGATACCGAAGCCGGACGACGTCGCGGACGCCCTCGCGGTCGCGATCTGCCACGCGCACTCCCTCGTCCTTAACGAACGAATGAACGGAGCGAAAAAAATATGATCGATTTTCTGCGAGGCAAGGTGGCGCACCTGGAAAGCGAGTACGTCGTTCTGGACGTCCGGGACGTCGGCTACCGCGTATTCACGCCGAATCCTTACGCGCTGGCGAAATCGGATGCCGCCGTGGAGCTTTATATTTACCATCACGTCCGCGAGGACGCGATTCTCCTGTTCGGATTCGCGACGCGCGACGAGCAGGCGCTGTTCCGCAAGCTGCTGGAAGTGTCGGGCATCGGGCCGAAGGTCGCGCTCGGCGTGCTCGCGGGCGGCAAGCCGGAGAGGGTCGTCGCGGCCATCCAGCAGGAGGACGTCAATTTTCTCACGAAGCTGCCCGGCATCGGACGGAAGACGGCGCAGCGGATGATCTTGGATCTGAAGGACAAGCTGGGGGGCTTCGACGGCGTCTCGGCGATCGGGACGCTGTTCGAGCCGGAGGCGCCGAAAGCGCCGAAAACCGGCGGATCGGCTTGGTCGGAAGCGCGCGAGGCGCTTGGCGGACTCGGTTACCGGGATGCCGAGCTCGATCGGGCTTGGCTGGCGATGAAGGACGAGGTGTCGGGGGCGGAATCCGCCGACGTATTGATCAAGAAGGCGCTTCAGAAGCTGTTCCAAGGCTGATCAGGCGCGCGCAAGCGGAAAGGAGGAATCGCGGTGGAAGAAGAAGATCGGATCGTCGCCGCCCATCTCATGATGGAGGACCAAGCGGTCGAATACAGTCTGCGTCCCCGTTACTTGGCCGAATACATCGGCCAGGCGCAAGCGAAGGAAAATTTGAAAGTCTACATAGAAGCCGCCAAGATGCGGAAGGAACCGCTGGACCACGTGCTCCTGTACGGGCCTCCGGGTCTTGGCAAGACGACGCTGTCGAACATTATCGCCAACGAGCTCGGCGTGCACATCCGCACGACGAGCGGACCCGCGATCGAGAGGCCGGGCGATCTCGCGGCGATCTTGACGAACTTGCAGGAGAACGACGTGCTGTTCATCGACGAGATCCATCGGCTGCACAGAACCGTAGAGGAAGTACTGTATCCGGCGATGGAAGACTTCGCGCTGGACTTCATCATCGGGAAGGGACCTAGCGCCCGTTCGGTACGGCTCGACTTGCCGAAATTCACGTTGATCGGCGCGACGACGAGAGCGGGGCTGCTCTCCGCGCCGCTTCGCGACCGGTTCGGCGTCGTCAGCCGCTTGGAATATTACACGGAAGACGAGTTGTCTTACATCGTCAGCCGCACGTCCGATATTTTCGGCGTCGGCATCGTCGGGGAAGCGTCGCGGGAAATCGCCCGGCGTTCCCGCGGAACGCCGCGTATCGCCAACCGGTTGCTGAAGCGCGTACGCGACCATGCCCAAGTGCGCGGGGACGGCATTATTACCGAAAGCATTGCGAACGACGCGCTGGAGCGCATCCAAGTCGATCCGATGGGCCTTGACAGCATCGACCATAAGATGCTGCGGGCGATGATCGTCAACTATGGCGGCAGACCGGTAGGGTTGGACACGCTCGCGGCGTCCATCGGCGAGGAAAGCCAGACGATCGAGGACGTGTACGAGCCTTATCTCATGCAGATCGGCTTCTTGCAACGGACGCCGCGCGGACGCATCGCGATGGCCGCGGCGTACAAGCATCTCGGATTGCCGTTGCCGGCGGACGGGACGAACTGATCGCGCCCGAGCCCTGCCGAACGGCATCCGACAGAAAACAAGCTTGGAGGGGAACTCATTGATCGTTCACGACAAACGCCGCTACGCCCGCTTGGCTCTATTGCTCATACTGGTCGCGGCGGTCGCGTCCGGCTCTACCCGCGCGGTCGTGCATGCTGCCGTGAAGGTGCCGGATACGATCCGGGTCGCGTTGTTTCTGAACCTGGGAACGAAATATCAATCGCTGACGCCAGTCGCGACGCTTCAAGCCGCCGGCGGCTTAAACATCGTCTGGAGAGACCCGAAATACTCCCTCGCCATAGACGCCGTTCCGGCAGGACAAGCGGTGCGCTTCGCGATGGACGGCTACCGGGCGCTCTTGCTCGAGACGACGGACTTGAACGCGGCGTTGGTCGTCCTGAAGAAAGCGCAAGCCGGTTCTTCGGCCGCATTCGTGACGCAGCTGTCGAAATCGGGCAAGACGGTGTACCAAGTTCAGGAAGGCGCCTACTCGACGGCCGCGGCGGCTTCGTCGGCGCTGACGAAATGGACGAACGCCGGCGTGGCCGCGGGCGTGCAGACGCTGCTCAGCGCCCGCATCGCGGGGCCTTGGGCCGTCGAAGCGGGACCTTACGCCAGCTTGGCCGAAGCGAAAGCCTCCGCCGAAGCGATCGGTACGGCCGGATTGGATGCTTTCGCAGCGATCAAGCCGCAGAACGGGGCGATGGCTTACGTCGTCAGAGTCGGCCAGGAAGCCGACCCGGCCAATCTTCAGGCGCTGCAGCAAGCCGTCTCCGCCGCCGGCGCGGCAGGCGTGAGAGTCCCGGCCGCCGGCGAGCCTTACGTCTCTCTCCGCACGGACATGACCTATTACGGCAGCGCGAACAAAGCAGCCGTGCTGTACGCGATCCCCTCGGGCGCCGGAGCCGTGCTTCGGGCGGATCCCGCCGGAGCGGGAGGCATCCAGCTCGCGGAACGGAGCAAAAGAATGTACAGGGGAAGCATGGAGATGAGCGTGCTGAACCAATCGCTCGCCGTCGTGAACGACGTTCCTTTCGAGCAATACTTGTATTCCGTCGTCGGGGCGGAAGTCGGCTCGAGATGGCCGATCGAGGCGCAGAAGGCCCAAGCGGTCGCGGCCCGCACGTACGCGCAGTCGTCCGGGGTCGGCTTCCAAATCGCGAACGTCGTCGATACGACGCTTAGCCAAGCCTATTACGGCATCGGCTACGAGAACGCGAACTCGACCGCCGGCGTCGATCAGACGAAGGGCGAAATATTGACGTCGGGCGGCAAGGCGATAAGCGCCGTATTTTCCGCGAACTCGGGGGGCATCACGGCGGACAACCCGACGGAAATCTGGGGCGGGGACGGCTCGAACTTCGCTTCCGCCGTTCTCAGTCCGGACGACGGCCCTCAGAAAGGGCTCCTTGATTGGTATTACGTTGCCCTGCCTTCGGGGCAGACCGGGTTTATCCGTTCCGACTTGGCCTCGGCAAGCGGACAGAAGCACGTCAGCGGCGCGAATCTGCTGAACGTCAAAGGAGACGGCGTCGCCGTTCGCAATAAGCCGCAGGCGTCGACGGCGGAGCCGATCGCCAGGGTCGACGCCGGAACGCCCGTCGTGCAGCTCGGCGTCGTGCCCGAATATACCGATTACAGTTGGGTAGAGGCGCCGATGACGCCGGATCAATTGCTCGCCGCCTTGAACAAGAGAGCGAAAACGCCGATCGCCGGTCCTCTCCTTACGCTTGAAGTGACGAAGCGCGGTCCTTCCGGCCGGGCGGTCGAAGTCGCGGCGAACGGCGTCGCGGTCAACGTCGGCGCAGGGGATAACTTGCGCGGCGCGCTCGGCGGCTTGAAGAGCACGCTGTTCCAGCTCGAGGAGACGGGACGCTACGCGATCATGGGCAAAGACGGCGGCACGAGAGAACTGCCGCGCCAGCAAGGTCCGGTTCAAGCGATCGGCGCCGACGGCTCCGTCCAACAGCTGCAAGGGCCCAACCTGTTCATCATGGACGGCAGCGGCTTGTTGCGCGCGGCGACGACGACTCCCCGATTCGTCTTCTCCGGCAAAGGCTTCGGCCACGGGCTCGGCATGTCCCAATGGGGAGCGAGAGGACTCGCTGAGCAAGGGTATGACTATCAATCCATCCTGCTATACTATTACAAGAACGTATCGATCGAAAAAGGTGCCTAATGATGAACGTCAGCGATTACGATTTCGAATTACCGGAGGAGTTGATCGCCCAGACTCCCCTGCTAGATAGAACCTCCTCCCGCCTTCTCGTGCTTCATCGGGAAGACGGGAGCACCGAACACCGCGCCTTCGCCGATTTGGCCGAATACCTGAAGCCGGGAGACACGCTCGTATTGAACGATACGAGAGTGCTCCCGGCCCGTCTGTTCGGCGTTAAAGCGGATACGGGCGCCAAGGTCGAGCTGCTGCTTCTCCGTAGAATAGAAGGCGACCGGTGGGAGACGCTCGTGAAGCCCGGGAAAAAAATACACGTCGGCGCGAAATTATCGTTCGGAGCGGCGGCGGGCGAAGAAACGGCCGATGCCTCGAAACCATTGATGACCGCCCTCGTAGAAGAAGAAGGAGATATGGGCGCGCGCGTCATCCGATTCGAGTACGAGGGTATCTTCAACGAGCTGCTCGACCGACTCGGCCAAATGCCGCTGCCTCCTTACATCAAGATGAGGTTGTCCGACCGGGAGCGTTATCAGACGGTCTACTCCCGCCACGAAGGATCGGCGGCGGCGCCGACGGCGGGCTTGCATTTCACGGAACAATACTTGGAACGGCTGAAGGCAATGGGCGTGAAGTTATGCCCGATCACGCTTCACGTCGGGCTCGGCACGTTCCGGCCCGTGAGCGCGGAGACGATCGAGGAGCATGAGATGCATGCGGAATGGTATTCCGTTAGCGAGCAAAGCGCGAATCTCCTGAACGAAGCGAAAGACCGCGGCGGCCGGATCGTCGCGGTCGGCACGACGTCGGCACGCACGCTGGAGACGATAGGCGGCCGATTCGGGGAAGAGCCCGTCCGCGCATGCGATGGTTGGACCGACATTTTCATCTACCCGGGGTATCGGTTCAAGAAGGTCGACGCCCTGATTACGAACTTCCACTTGCCCAAGTCGACGCTCGTCATGCTGATCAGCGCCCTAGCCGGCAAAGACAACGTGATGAACGCCTATCGGGAAGCGATCGACCGCGAATACCGCTTCTTCAGCTTCGGAGACGCGATGCTCATCTTATGACCGACTCACCGACAGAGAGGAATCAGAACATGGCAGTCCGATACGAATTGATCAAAACTTGCGCCCAAACCGGCGCCCGTCTGGGAAGAGTCCATACGCCGCATGGCGTCATCGACACCCCGACCTTCATGCCGGTAGGCACGCAGGCTTCCGTGAAGGGCATGAGCCCCGAAGAATTGAAGGCGCTGGGCGCTGAAATCATTCTCAGCAACACGTACCATTTGTTCCTCCGTCCCGGACACGAGCTCGTCAAGGAAGCGGGCGGCCTGCACAAGTTCATGAACTGGGACCGGCCGATTCTGACCGACAGCGGCGGCTTCCAAGTGTTTTCCCTCAGCGAAATGCGCAAAATCACCGAAGAAGGCGTCGTGTTCCGTTCCCATATTAACGGGGACAAGCTGAGCCTGACGCCGGAGAGCGCTACGCACGTCCAGAACGCTCTCGGCGCGGACATCATCATGGCGTTCGACGAGTGCCCTCCCTATCCCGCGGAATACAAATACGTCAAGGAATCGACGGAACGGACGAGCCGCTGGGCGGAGCGGTGCCTGAAGGCGCACGGGCGTCCGGACGACCAAGCGTTGTTCGGCATCGTGCAGGGAGGCATGCACAAGGACCTTCGCAAGCAAAGCGCGTTGGATTTGACTTCCCTGGATTTTCCGGGGTATGCTATGGGTGGACTGAGCGTCGGCGAGCCTAAGCATCTCATGTACGAGATGCTCGAAGAGACGGTGCAGTTCTTGCCTTCCCATAAGCCCCGGTATTTGATGGGGGTCGGCTCTCCGGATGCCTTGCTGGACGGAAGCATCCGCGGCATCGACATGTTCGACTGCGTGCTGCCGACGCGAATCGCGCGCAACGGCACGCTCATGACGAGCCAAGGGCGCATGGTCGTCAAAAACGCCAAATACGCGAACGATTTCGGTCCGATGGATCCGGAATGCTCGTGCTACGCTTGCCGGAATTATTCGCGCGCGTACGTCAGGCATCTGATCAAAGCGGACGAGATGTTCGGCTTGAGGTTGACGACGATTCACAACCTGCACTTCCTCGTGCAACTGATGGCGCAAGTTCGGGACGCGATCCGGGAAGATCGTTTGGGCACGTTCCGGGACGAGTTTTTCGAGAAGTACGGCATGGCCGCCAACGAAAGCGGCTTCTAAACGAGAGGGGAGTTATTTACACATGTGGTTAGCGGAAAAGTCTTCCGAAGGCAGTATCTGGATTACGATCGCGCCGTTCATTCTGATGTTCGCTATTTTCTATTTCCTGCTGATTCGTCCGCAGCAAAAGAAACAAAAGCAACGCGGTTCGATGCTGAACGCCTTGAAGAAAGGCGACAAAGTCATAACCGCCGGCGGCCTTCACGGCACGATCTCCGAGATTACCGACGACACGATCGTCCTGAAAGTGAACGACGTCACGAAGCTGACTTTCGAACGTTCGTCCATCAATAACGTAACGGCACGCTCCACGGAGAAAGAATCCGGCAGCAAAGAATAAGCTTGGCGGCAACTTAAAAAACCTTTCCCGCACGTTGACTTCGGTCAACGGCGGGAAAGGTTTTTTTGCGAGGATTCGACGCGAGGCGGCTTCACGCTTTACTTGTTGAAGGACGAGCCGAGCGCCCGGGACGGCTTGAACTTCGTCTTGACGCGCTCCGCCAGCTTGCCGGGAGAATCGCTGACGGCCCAGGCGCCGAACTTCAGGCCGATCGCCGAGGCGCCGACGGCAAGCGCGATGCCAGCGAGCATGTCGGTAAACCAGTGGATGCCGAGATAGTATATCGAGAACAAAATGACGGCGGCGTTCACCCACGTGAAAACGGCCCAGCGGCGGATGCCGGATTTGCTCGCGACGATCGCGAGAGTGAGCGAAATCGACGTATGCAGGCTCGGGAAACAGTTGTTGAGTCCCGATAAAGCGCGGTATTCCTGTTCGAATCGCGGGAAAGCGTCGAGAATCAGGAATTGCACTTGCGGATGGACGTACCACACTTCGTTCACCGGAACGAACAAGTAGAACGGAACGGCCAGAAAGTAATTCAGTAGCAACGCGACGCAGAAGGAATAATAAAGCTTTAAATTCTTATTCTGGGTATAAATGCCGACGGAAGCGATCATGACGGCCTGGAACATGACGAGATAGAAGACGGAACAAACGGCCGTCAGCCAATCGGATTGTACCTTGGACTGCAGCCATGCGGGCCAGTCGCCCTCCCAACCGCTCAAATAAGGAGTCAGGTCGTAATCGACGTTAATCCAATGCTCGAGCTTCAGCTCGTTTTTGTTCAAGGCGATGATCGCGAGCACGGCGGCGAAGAAAAACAAATACTTGCGGGAGAGCACGAGCGATTTCAAAAACATCCACGCGGTCGCGAAAGGCTGTTTTCCCGTTCCGAAGTAAATCAGAGCGGCGACCGCGACGGCCGTGCAAACCGATATCGTCGACATGCTGTCGAACAAAACCATGATGCGCCTCCCGAACCTTGCTCCGAGTAATCGTTCGGTCTATTATAGCACAATATCGGGAAGCTAATCGCTTCACCGGGAGTTCGAGCCGGCGTTGACGCCGAGCATGCCGCCGAATGCGCCGGACAAACACGTGACGAGCAGCAGCAGCGGCACGGCGGTCGTCCAGCTCGCGTCCGTCGCGAGGAAGCTGATCGTCATGAGCAACAACGTGTACAGAAATCCGTTCGTCATGCCGAAATACCAGCCGCGTCTGCCCGAACGTTTGGCCGACGCGAATCCGCCCGCGAGAGTGGCGCAGCCGTGCACGCCGAACACCCAAGGCAGCATGCCCGATTCGCTGAACGACGAGCCGGTCAGAAGGGCAGAGAGCAGAAGCGCGCCTACCGCAAGCCAAATGCCGGACCAATACAAGCCGGAAACGACGGGAGAAGCGTTGCGCAAGCTTAAGACGCGCGTCAACGTATCCATGGAAATCACTCCTTTAAAAAAATCGTACTCTTTTGTTAAAGCTTATGGCGATTGTCCCCGGCATAGTACAGGCTCGGGAGCGGGAACGCGGGCGATTCCCATTTTTTCTGCGAAACGATAGGGAATGACGCCGGGGGCCGACGGTGACAATATAAATCCTGCTACAAAATCGCGATTTGGCGGAGGGAAGAACATGGAGCTGGCGGGCATTTTGCTTCGAACGTTGTTCATGTATTTCTTCATATTCCTGATCATGCGGATGATGGGTAAACGCGAAATCGGCAAGCTCTCCGTGTTCGATTTGGTCATCTCGATCATGATCGCGGAAATCGCCGTCATCGTCATCGAAACGACGGATAAATCGCTTTATTTGGCCGTGGCGCCGATCGTGTTGCTGATGGTCGTTCAGATGGGAATCGCTTTCGCCTCCTTGAAGAGCCGGAAGATCAGGCTGCTGGTGGACGGCAAACCGAGCGTCATCATCCGTGACGGTCGATTGAACCGAAAGGAAATGCTGAAGCAGCGGTACAACCTTGACGATCTGATGCTGCAGCTTCGCGAAAATCAAGTAACGAATATTGACGAAGTGGAGTTGGCCGTGCTGGAATCCACGGGCAAGCTGTCCGTCATCGTGAGAGAGCAGCACGGCAACCGAACGGAAAGCACGACCCATCTGCAATCGTCGCCGGGCGCCGAAAGAGAAAGCAACGAGGAGGAATACGCAAAAACGTCTAATTCGCCGAAATACCGCTACGAGTTGCTTCCTTTGCCTCTGATCCTGGACGGTCAAGTACAGGACGATAACCTGGAGAAGATAGGCAAAACCCGATTTTGGCTGAAGAGCGAGTTGGGTCGCTACGACGTGGAGAACTTCAAAACCGTCTTTTTCTGCAGCATCGATCATCGGGGCAAGCTATACGTCGACAGAAAATAAAGCGTTGAATTCGACAAGGCACGCAGACTTTAAGTCGGCTTACGCGGGCGGAAAAAGCGGCCGAGCAAAGGCAATCGTTCCGCATCTCGGCGGTCGATGATTCTCAAGACGACGAGCAACGACAGATAAGACAACGTGGCAAGCGTACCTGTTACGAACAAGTTGGCGATATCCGCCGTTAGCGGACTTTCGTTCCAACACCACAACGCGACGGCGCTCATGACGATCATCGCCGACGTTACCTTCAGGAAGTCGAATGGATGCATCCGGAATCCGGTGAGCCGGGCGACGCTGATCCAGTGGAGCAAAGTAACGAGCATCATATTGACGCCGATGGCGATAACCGCGCCGCCGATGCCGAATTCGGGCTTGGCGGCTAATTGCACGATGAGCAGCAGCTTCACCGCGGCTCCCGCGAACGTGTTGAACAGAGCGGTGCCCGGCCGGTCGAGCGCTTGCAAGGCGGCTTGAAGCGGCGCTTGCATATAAAGGAAGATCGCCAAGGGGGCAAGCCATCGGAGCATGTCCGCCATCGAATCGTCGCCGTATAGCAGCGAACAGAGAGGACCGGCCAATAACCCCATGAGCACGACGAACGGAGCGCCTGTCACGACGGCGAGTCTCATCGACTGATGCAGACGAGCGTGAATGGTCGCCCAATCTCCCCGAGAAGCGGCTTCCGACAAAGAAGGAACGAGTGAAACGGCAAGCGAGTAAGTGAGAGCGCCGGGCAATAACAGAAGCGGGATCACCATCCCTTGCAACGCGCCGTATTGCGCGGTCGCTCCCGCCGCCGTAACGCCGGCGATCGTCAAGCAGCGGACGGTCAATATCGACTCGAGCAAGTAGGAGAGGGAACCGATCATTTTGCTTCCGGTAACGGGGATCGCGGTTTGCAGAACCGCTCTCGTTCGGCTCGGGGGACGCGGATAGGGTCGGGCCCTCTTGACGGACAGGGAAGAGACGGGCTCGGCGATCGTCGCCGTACCCGCACGGGCGTTCTTTCGGTCGCCGATCAATTGCGCGCCCAACACGGCAAGACCCGCCAATTCGCCGACGACCATGCCGAGTACGGCACCGGCGGCGGCGTATTCGAGTCCGTAAGGAAGGAAGGCCCAAGCGAACGCGATCGTCAGCACGACTCGGAAAACCGTTTCGGCAGTCGACGACAAGGCGGAAGGGATCATATTCTGCTTGCCTTGGAAATAGCCGCGCCAGACGGAAGAAGCGGCGACGAGGGGCAGCACGGGGATCATCGTCAGGAAAGCGGTATGGACGCGCGGATCGGTCATGATCCGTGTCGCGATGAAATCCGATACTAAGAAGCAAATTCCCGCCAAGACGAGGCTGAAGCTCAATGAAATCATCAAGGCCGTCCGAAGAATGCCGCCGGCTTCCCGCGCGTCGCCGCGCGCGTCCGCTTCCGCGACGAGCTTGGCCACCGCGAGAGGAATGCCTCCGGCGATGAGCGTGAGCAGCACGACCGTGAAAGGGAATACGAGTTGAATCAAGCCTACGCCTTCGGCGCCGATCATGCGCGGCAGCGCGATTCGCGGGACGAAGCCGAGAATGCGGTTGAGCAGCCCGGCGGCCAGCAAGATCATCGCCCCTTGGATGAACGATTGTTTGCGCAAAGACATGGAATCCCTCTTTCCTCTATCGTGCCTGCCCCGTCCGGGGTTAGTCCATATGTATGCGACGGTTGTCCGACTTCATGCCTGAGGCAGGATTTTCGGAGCTCGCATCGAATAGCTTCTATATGAAAGTGTTCAAAAAGCCCGGTTTTCAGCACCGAGAAGGTTGAAAGAAGCTAGGGAATGAGGATCGGAGCGTAGGCAAACCTACGTGAGAACCGGAAGTCCCGGCTGAATTCAAGATTCGATGTCGAATAAGCTTCTTGATTCACTTCGTGATCAAAATCGGGCTTTTTGAACAACCTCTATATGAACGTTATCGGGCCCAAGGTCAACTATCAGTCCGGGAGGGATCGCAGCAGTGGACAACGAGGAACGGCAACCGGCCGAAAAGCTGAACGAAGCCGAACTGAACGAAACGATCGAGCAATTATGCCGCAGCAAAGCGGAAGAATTCCATTTGATCGGTTACGATCAGGTAAGCGGGGCGGACGTGTGGGAATGCGTAAGCGATAAGTACCACAAGATGGGAATGCCGCCGCTGCACGAGATCGTCAACGACATTTTATCGCTGAAAGTGACTCAGTTCATGAATTACATCACGCTCAACATGTATAGGGGCGACATGAGCAAACGTTAAATTCGCCAATGAAGCCTTCTCCTCGCGAGAAGGCTTTCTTTTTGACTTCTTTTTGGCGGCGTAGGTATAATAGGAACATTGAGATTCGAAAGGGGACCGCATACAGAGATGAAACGACTATTGGCTTTCGTGCTCGTCGTCCTAGTCGGCTTCGGCGTCATGGGCATTTTCACGCCGAAGCTGCTCGACGGCACGAAGCTCGGCCTGGACCTCAAGGGCGGAGTGGAAATTCTTTACGAGGCGCATCCGATCACGGAAGACGGCGAGGTCACGAAAGAGTCGCTGAACAAGACGGCGATGAGCCTCGAAGATCGCGCGAACAAAAGCAAAGTCGCGGAACCCGAAGTGACGACGGAAGGCAAAAACCGCATTCGTCTGAAAATCGCCGTTTCGACGGGAGAAACCGACAAGGAACGCGACGAAGCGGTACAGAAGATCCGCGACCTGATGAAGCGTCCGGCGGAACTGCAGTTCCGCAGCGCGGACGGTTGCGCGGACGGATCCTATTGCAAAGTCGAAATGTACGGCAACGAATTCAAAGAAGGCGCGGCCAAAGTCGAATACGATAGCTTGAACGAACCGATCGTACGGATCGAAGTCAAAGAAAAAAGCAAGCTGACGGAAGTATCCACCCGGCTCGTCGGTAAGAACCTCGCGATCTACTTGGACGATAAAGAAATTTCCGCCCCGGTCGTACAGTCCGTGCTGGACCAAGGCACGGCGGTCATTACCGGCCAAGACTCGCGCGAAGAAGCGCAAAACTTGGCGGACGTCATCAACCTGGGCGCGTTGCCGCTCAAGTTGACCGAGAAGTATACGCAAAGCGTCGGAGCGACGCTCGGCAAGCAATCGCTGCACGATACGCTGTTCGCCGGCGGTCTTGCCTCCGTGCTGATTCTTGCATTCATGCTCGCGTTGTATCGCCTTCCGGGCATCGTCGCAAGCCTTTGCCTCATTACATTTACCTGGCTATTGCTCGGCGTCTTCTATTTGATGGGCGCCACGCTCACGCTTCCGGGCATCGCTGCGTTCGTGCTCGGCATCGGCATCGCGGTCGACTCGAACATCATTACGGCGGAACGCATCAAGGACGAGCTGCGCAATGGCAAGACGATCGCCTCCTCGCTGCGGGCGGGAGCGAAAAACAGCTTCCGGACGATCATTGACGCGCATATTACGACGATTATCGCCATGACCGTGCTCTACTTCATGGGCCACGGTATCGTCAAAAGCTTCGCTATCGTCATGATCGCCAGCATCGTCGTCAACATCGCGACGAACGTGTTCCTCCCTCGCTACTTGCTCTCCTTGCTGGTCAAGAGCGGATATTTCAACAAGCCGTCGCATTATAGCGTGAAGGAGAGTGAGATCAGTGCGCTCTAAAAGAACATTCGACTTCGTCCATACCAGCCGTCGTTTTCTGACCGTTTCCGCCTTGATCTTGCTGATCGGGTTGGTCATGCTCGGAATCAAGGGCCTTAATTACGGCATCGATTTCAGTTCGGGCACTTCCGTCGATGTCACGATATCCAAAAAGCTCGAGGAAAGTAAAGTCAAATCGTTCCTCGACGAACAGAAGCTCGGCGATTATACGTTGACTTCCGCGGAATCGCGAGAATCGATCCGCTTCAAGAACGCGCTCACCGACGTGGAAGAGAAGAAGCTCAAAACCGACTTCCAAGCGCAACTCGATCCTGACGCCTCGTTCGAAGTGTTTATCGTCGACGTGGAGATCGCGAAGGAACAACAGCGCAACGCGATTATCGGACTTCTGGTGGCGAGTCTCGGCATCATCGTTTACGTCAGCATCCGATTCGAATGGCGGTTCGCGATTTCCGCGGTCGCGGCGCTCTTGTACGACGCTCTATTCGTCATTTGCTTGTTCTCGATTTTCAGGCTCGAAGTCAACTTGCCTTTCATATTGGCGGTACTTACGATCATAGGTTATTCCATCAACGATACGATCGTTATTTTCGACCGCATCCGGGAGAACCTGCGCTTCGCGAAAATCAAATCCCGCGAAGATCTCGACCGGCTCGTGAACGACAGCATCTGGCAAACGATGGCGCGGTCGATCAACACGGTCATTACGGTATTGATCGCCGCCGTTTGCTTGTTCGTGTTCGGCGGAGAATCGATCAAGTTGTTCTCTCTCGCGATGATCTTCGGTCTTGTCAGCGGCGCTTATTCTTCCATCTTCATCGCAAGTCAACTCTGGTTGTACTTGAAGAAAAAGCAACCGATCAAGAAAGCGGTCGCCGTGAAACCCCAAAGCACGCCATAATCGCCGGATAGTCGGATAAGGAAGAGAGCGGCGCAGTCGCAACCGGAAAGGGGGAGCTCTAATGGCGATGGAACAACGTTCCGTTTCGGCGGAACGAGGGTCTCTGGTCTCGTTGTGGGGGTTGCTCGGATTATGCGTGCTGAAAGGCGCCGCAGGCTGGGTAACGGGAAGCAAGGCGCTTCTCGCCGACGCCTGCCAGTCCGCCGCGGATTGCGCGGGCACGATGACCTCCTACCTCGGCATTCGCCGCGCAAGAATGAACCCGAACGCATCCAATCGGGCGAAGCAACACCCGGAAGCGGTCGCGGCGATGCTGTTATCCGCCGTGCTGCTCGTCGCGGGCATCGAAATCGGCGTGTCGTCGGTCAGATCGTTGGCTAACGGTCCCGATAAGGCGCCCGGCGTCGGCGCGGTCGTCGTCATTGCCGCCGGCATAGGCATCCGGGAAGGTCTCGTGCGCTACAAGCGCAGCCGGGATTCCCGTTGCGGCATGAGAGGCGATCCTCTCGCGGACAACCGATCGGACATTTTCGCTTCTTTGACCGCCCTCGTCGGTACTTCGGGGGCGGTCGTGGGAGAAATGTACGACAAGCCTTTCCTTTACGCGCTCGATCCGGCGGCCGGCGTCGTTATCTCGGCGTTCGTCGTCCGAATGGGCTACCGGCTCACGGCGGGCGCCTTGCGCGCGACCGAACGAAGCGTGCTCGAAGAATCCGACGCGCAGACGATTCTCGAAGCGGTGCAACGCGTCGACGGCGTCGTGGCGGTGGACGAAGTCAAGGCGAGGGAACAAGGTCACTACTTGGTCGTCGACGTGATCGTCCGGGTGAATCCGCGTATGAGCGTATTCGAAGGGCAAGACGTCGCGATAAGGGTGCGCAGGCAGCTGACGAAGAGGTTCCTGCACGTCATGGACGTGATCGTGAACGTACAGCCGTACGATCCGGGTTTTCCTTACAAAACGAATCATCAAGACGAAGAGTTATCGACGTTATTGCAATAATCGGGGAGAGCGCGGCATAGCCGGTCTGCTTCCTTCGCGAATCCGCCGCCTCGGATGACGGCGGATTTGTTTTTTTACGGAGCTTGGAGAGGAGCGGCCGAATTGATCAAATCCAAATATAGATGGGATATGCCGAAGGCGGACGAGAGCGAATCGGCGAAGCTGGCCGAGAAGCTCGGCATCGACCGGCTGACGGCCGCCGTGCTGGCCGAGAGAGGCCGGGCGAGCCGGGAACTGGCGGAAGCTTTTCTCGTCGCCGACGAGAGCGGACTGTTGGATCCTTTCGCGATGAAAGATATGAAGGCGGCCGCCGATAGAATCAGCCGGGCGGTCGCGGACGGAGAATTCATTCGGGTATACGGGGACTACGACGCGGACGGAGTGACGTCGACGGCGCTGATGACGCGACTGCTGGCGAAGCTCGGCGCCCGTTACGATTACTATATTCCCCACAGGAGCCGGGAAGGTTACGGTCTTAACGTCGGCGCGATCGATTCGGCGGCCGAAGCCGGGGTGAAGCTGATCGTAACGGTCGATAACGGGATCAGCGCCGTTCAGCAAATCGCGCACGCGGCATCCCTCGGCATCGACGTCGTCGTGACGGATCACCATGAACCGCCTGAGACGTTGCCGGAAGCGGTCGCCCTCGTCAATCCGAAGCAGAAGGATTGTCCGTATCCGTTCAAAGGGCTATGCGGCGCGGGCGTCGTCTTCAAGCTGGCGCACGCGATGTTCGGCGGACCCGTTCCGGAATTCGCCGACTTGGCGGCGATCGGCACGATCGCGGATTTGATGCCTCTCGAAGGGGAGAACCGGATTATCGCGAAGTTGGGGCTCGAGCTCATGCGGCGCGAACCGGTGCCGGGCATCGCCGCTCTTGCGAAAGTGTCCGGCGCGAAGGCGGAAGAGCTGTCGAGCGGACGGATCGCCTTCTCCCTCGCCCCCCGGCTGAACGCGGGAGGACGGCTGGAGCATGCCGGCATCGCCGTGAAGCTGCTGCTCGCGGAAGAGGCCGAAGAAGCGGAAGAGATCGCCGCGGAGCTCGATCGGCTGAACGTCGAACGGCAAGAGTTGGTAGAACGGACGACCGCCGAGGCGGATGCCATGTGGCGAGCGGCATCGGCGTTCCCGGACGGCAGGCCGAGAAAGGCGATCGTCTTGGCGAAGGAAGGCTGGAACGCGGGCATCGCCGGCCTCGTCGCCTCGAAGCTCGTCGAGCGCTATTATATGCCGGCGATCGTGCTGGCATGGGACGAAACGACGGGCATGTGCAAAGGCTCGGCGCGTTCGATCGAAGGTTTCGATCTATTCGCCGCGTTAACGGCATGCGTGGACTTGATGGACCATTTCGGAGGCCATCAGGCGGCGGCCGGCATGACGCTGGAAGCGGCGAAGGTCGAGGCGTTGGGGGAACGGCTTCACGGCTTGGCGGAGGAACGGATCAGCGAGGAGGACTGGCAACCGAAGCGGAGGGTCGACCTAAAGGCATCGATCAGGGAGGCGACGCTAGCCGCCATCGACGGATTGTCGAAGCTGGAGCCGTTCGGCAACGGCAATCCGACGCCGCGCGTCGCGATCCTTGGCGCGGTCGCGAAGGAAAGCCGGACGATGGGCAAGGAAGGCAAGCATCTCCGCGTGACGTTCGAGCAAGACGGTCGCACGATCGAAGCCGTCGCGTTCGGCATGGGCGAGGAGAGGGTACGATTAGCCGAGGGCGTTCGGTATGACCTGCTCGGCGAGTTGAACGTGAACGAATGGAACGGCAATCGCAAAGTCCAGATGATGTTGAAGGACTACCGGTCCGACCATTTGTTTGTTCACGATCGGAGGGCTAGCGGGCAAAGTTGGACGTCGGCCGTCGATCAGCTGTTGGCGCGCGAAGGCATCGCGGTCGGATCGAACGCGGCGGACGACTCCCGTACGGCCGGAGGCGAAGCGAGCTTTGCCCTTCTATGCGCGACGGATGAGGCTTACAGGGAAGCGCAGGAGAGGTATGGCGCCCATGGCGTACCGATCGGTCTATGCGCCGACGTAAGCGAACCGATCGAAGGCATGGCGGGCGAGATCGCGGCGACGGGAGAGGAGCGGCAAGGGAGTGTCCGGAAATGCCGTCACGTCGCGCTGGTCGGCTTGCCGGACGATGAACGGGGCAAGGCCGTCTTGCGGCGTTGGCTGATGTCGTCCCCCGATCTGGAAAGCGCGACGGTGCTTGCTTTCGGAGAGTCGTCGGTCTCATCTGCACCGGCTTCCTCCTCGGAGCCCGGAGAATTCCCGGAGCGCAAGCATTTCG
Organism: Cohnella suwonensis; assembly: GCF_042655365.1. Taxonomy (NCBI): domain Bacteria; kingdom Bacillati; phylum Bacillota; class Bacilli; order Caryophanales; family Paenibacillaceae; genus Cohnella; species Cohnella suwonensis. The sequence goes on from NZ_JBHSMH010000036.1 coordinate 34,109, forward strand.
CGGAAATCTACTCGCTATGCCGGACCAAGGTTTCTTGGCTCGACAGCCCGGACGGCTTCCTGCGGGAGTCCGCGCTGAATACGGGCTGGCCGCTTGCGACGGTGCGGATGATGCACGACGTGTTCATCGAGCTCGGGTTTATCGCCGCGAACGGGGCTTCTCGCAAGTTCGTCGCGAACGCGCCCAAGCGCGACCTCGACCAATCGGCCCGGTACCGCAAAGCCCGCGACGGGGCCGCGGTCGAGCCCGCGGCGCGGGGGTTGTCCGCCCTGTCGCCGGAGGCGCTTAAGGGTTGGTTGGAGGTGTGCCACGCCTCGGCGAACCGGTAATCCGGCTACCTTCTTCCTTCTCTAGCCAAGCCCGGGTGAAAAAGTGTATAATGCAGTTCGTGCGTACCGCAGAAGCCGACCGGCGACATGCGGACGGAAGTTAAATATAAAATGAAGTTCAAAAAGTTCGGTTATCAGCACCGAGAAGGTTGAAAGAAGCTAGGGAATGAGGATCGGAGCGTAGGCGAACCTACGTGAGAACCGGAAGTCCCGTGCAGCATTCAAGATTCGACGTCGAATAAGCATCTTGAAATCGCTTCGTGATCATAGCCGGACTTTTTGAACTACCCCTATAAAGGAGTTTGATATTGGTGAATTTCAAAGACTACATCCGGGTCATCCCGGATTTTCCCCAACCGGGCATTCGGTTTAAGGATATCACGACGCTTCTGAAAGACGGCGCGGCCTATCGCGCGGCTATCGACGCGCTCAAGGAACTCGTCAAGGAGAAGCAAATCGATCTGATCGCGGGACCGGAGGCGCGCGGCTTCGTCGTCGGCGCGCCGCTCGCGCTCGCGCTGGGCGTCGGCTTCGTGCCGATCCGCAAGAGCGGCAAGCTGCCGGGCAACACGGTCGAAGAGAGCTACGACCTGGAATACGGCAAAGACAAGCTGGCCATTCACAGCGATTCGATCACGCCCGGACAGAAAGTGCTGATCGCGGACGATTTGCTCGCGACGGGCGGCACGATCGCTACTTCGATCAAGCTGATCGAGCAGCTTGGAGGAGAAGTCGTCGGCGCGACGTTCCTGATCGAACTCGGCTACTTGGACGGACGCGAGAAGCTGCAAGGCATCGACGTGTCCTCGCTGATCACTTATGAATAGAAGCCAATCGAAGACATCCACGCCGGCGACGGCGTCCGGATGTCTTTTTTCGTCTTCGCCGCCTTGCGGATGTCGCACGGGCGCCTATGCGGTCATATTTTGAAAGCAAATCGCGGAATAGGCGCCGAGGTTGACGTTTTACGCGGCGAAGAGGCATAATGGTAGCAATAACTTTCAGGGGATACTTTCGGCGCCGGGCGCCGGCGGAAAGGAACGCGGCATGGGCATGGGCACAAGCATGGACACGCTTCTCGAGAGAGCGGCCACATATATGAAAGATCAGGACTTGCGCAAAATCCGCGAAGCCTACGATTTCGCCGAAGAAGCGCATCGGGGACAAGTCCGCAAATCCGGGGAACCTTACATTTTGCATCCGATCGCCGTCGCCGAAATTTGCATGAACATGCAGATGGACGTCACGACGGTCATGGCGGCTTTGCTTCACGACGTCGTCGAGGATACGACGGTATCCGTCGACGACATTCGCGAACGCTTCGGCGACGTCATCGCGGGCCTCGTGGACGGGCTAACGAAGCTGGAGCGCATTCAGTTCCAGTCGAAGGAAGAGCAGCAGAACGAGAATTACCGCAAAATGTTCGTGGCGATGGCCAACGACATCCGGGTTATTCTGATCAAGCTGGCCGACCGCCTCCATAACATGAGAACGCTCAAGTTCCAGTCGGAGGAAAGCCAGCGGAGAATCGCGCAGGAGACGCTCGATATTTTCTGTCCGATCGCCCACCGGCTCGGGATCAGCGCCATCAAGTGGGAGATGGAGGACATCGCCCTTCGTTTCCTGAATCCCCAGCAATACTACCGGATCGCCCATCTGATGAAAATGAAACGGACGGAACGGGAGCAGCACATTACCGAGCTGATCGAGCGAATTCGCGAGAAACTCGAAGAAATGGGCATTCAAGGCGACATCTCCGGCCGCCCGAAACATATTTACAGCGTCTACAAGAAAATGTCGAGCCGCAACAAGCAATTCAACGAGATTTACGATTTGCTGGCGATTCGCATTCTCGTCGAGAACGTGAAGGACTGTTACGCTACGCTTGGTATCATCCATACGCTATGGAAGCCGATGCCTGGGAGATTCAAAGATTACATTGCCATGCCGAAAGCGAACATGTACCAGTCGCTTCATACGACGATCGTCGGTTCGACCGGCGAGCCGACGGAAGTCCAGATCCGCACCTGGGATATGCATCGTACGAGCGAGATCGGCATCGCGGCCCACTGGGCTTACAAGGACGGCAATACGACGGGCGTCGCTCCGAACAGCTTCGGCGAGAAAATGAACTGGTTCCGCGAGATCATCGAGCTCCAGCACGAGACGCGGGACGCGGCGGAGTTCATGGAATCGCTGAAGATGGACTTCTTCACCGATCTCGTGTTCGTGTTCACGCCGAAGGGGGAAGTGTTCGAGCTGCCGGCCGGCGCCGTTCCGCTCGACTTCGCTTATCGCGTTCATACGGAAGTCGGCAACAGGACGATCGGCGCGAAAGTGAACGGCCGCATCGTGCCGCTTGACCATAAGCTGAAGACGGGCGACATCGTCGAGATTCTGACGTCCAAGCATTCGTACGGTCCGAGCCAGGATTGGCTGAAGATCGCGCAATCCTCCCATGCCAGAAGCAAAATCCGTCAGTGGTTCAAGAAAGAGCAACGCGAGGAAAGCGTCGACAAAGGACGCGAGTTGCTCGACCGCGAGCTGAGGAGATTGGGCCTCGATCCGCAGGAATTCATGACCGAAGAGAAGCTCCAGGAAGCGGCCAAGAAGTTCACGTTCAACGACGTCGAGGACATGATGTCCGCGATCGGCTTCGGCGGCATCACGGCGCCGCAAGTATGCACGAAGCTGACGGAGAAAATGCGCAAAGTAGCGGAAGAGGCGCAGCAGATCCAGCTCACCTCGGAAGTGAAGGAGATGAAGGCGCCTTCGTCCGGATCCGGATCCGAGAAGAAGAGGGCGAACCAGGGCGTCAGCGTCAAGGGCGTCGACAATTTGCTCGTCCGGTTCGCGCGTTGCTGCAATCCTGTTCCGGGAGACGGGATCATCGGCTATATTACGAGAGGGCGGGGCGTGTCCGTTCACCGGACGGATTGCCCTAACATTCCCGCCGGCGAAGACGGGGAAGAAGCGGCGCGCGTCATCGAAGTCGACTGGGAAGACGCGGTGGAATCGAACTATAGCGTCGAGATCGAGATTCTCGGCCACGACCGCCGCGGACTGCTTAACGAGGTGCTTCAAGCGGTGTCCGAGAGCAAGACGAACATTTCGGCCGTGTCCGGCCGCTCCGATAAAAACAAGATGGCGATCATGCATATGACGATTCTGATCCGCAACAAGGATCATCTGCAATCGGTCGTCGACAAAATCAAGAGAGTCAAAGATATTTTTTCCGTGCAACGAATGATGCAATAACGGATATACAAGCACGCCTGCGATCGCGGACATCATAGGAACATTCGGAGGAAACGCATATGAAAGTCGTATTGCAACGCGTCAAACAAGCGAAGGTCGAAGTCGGCGGCGAAGTCGTAGGCGAGATCGGGCATGGACTTCTGCTCCTCGTAGGCGTCGGACAAGAGGACGGCGAGCAGGACGCGGTCTGGATGGCGGACAAGCTGGCGGGCTTGCGAATCTTCGAAGACGACGCGGGCAAAATGAACCTGTCGGTGGAGCAGTCGCAAGGATCGATCTTGTCGGTGTCCCAATTCACGTTGTTCGGCGATTGCCGCAAAGGCAAACGGCCGAACTTCATGGGAGCGGCCAGGCCGGAAGTCGCGGAGGACCTCTACGACAAGTTCAATGAGCTACTGCGCGCACGTGGCATGAAGGTGGAAACGGGCAAATTCGGCGCGATGATGGACGTCTCTCTCGTGGGTGACGGACCGGTCACGCTGATCGTCGATAGCAAGAACGGTTAATCCCGGCGCGAATCGGCAACACTACATGTCAATCTCTTCTATTCACGGAGGACGACGGCATGAGGCAATCGCGCAAGGAAGCAAACCTGCAATGGATGATGCGCGAAGGGCTTATGCCCGAGCGCAGGGAAGCGATGGCATACTCGGCGCAGGCGCGCGAGGAATTCGGCGGCGATCTGGGATCGGGCGGTACGCCGTCCGGCGGGGCGCACGGAAGGAAACATCCTCCGGGCGGACGCGGATAGAGAAGCTTAAGCGATAACGAAAGAAGCTCCCGAAGACGGCGGTTACGCAGCGTTCGGGAGCTTCTTCGCGATAGGGGAGAGAAGGACGTCGCCGTCAGCCGAGCTTGAAGCGGGACAGCATGCCGTGCAAATCCTCGGCCAGCTTGGACAGCGCTTGGGAGGACGATGAGATTTCCTCCATGGTGGCGAGCTGTTCTTCCGTCGAAGCGGAATTGTTCTTGCAAGAGGAGACGACTTCGTGGCTAGCGTCGGATACGCCTTCGACCATCGTCACGATCTGGCGGCCGGAATCGGCCAACCGGAGCGACGTTTCGGACGTCTGTTCGACTTGCATGCCGACGGCGGATACGTTGGACTCGATTTCCGTGAACACTTGGTTGACGGATTCGGCTTTCGCGAGTCCGAGAGCGACCTTCTCCGCGCCGTAGGTCATCGCTTCCACCGCGCGAGCGGTATCGGAGACGATTTCCCCGATTAATTCGGTTATTTGCTCCGCGGACGTCTTGGACTGTTCGGCCAGCTTGCGGATTTCGACGGCGACGACGGCGAAGCCTCTACCGTGTTCCCCGGCCCGGGCCGCTTCGATTCCCGCGTTCAAGGAAAGCAGGTTCGTCCGGTTCGCCAGGTCGGTGATGACGCCGGAAATACCGTTAATTTGCTTGGACCGGCCGCCCAGCGACCGAATGGCTCGTTCGGCCGCGCTCACGGAATCGTCCAGCTCCTTCATTTCCGATAACACATCCGCGGCGGCATTCTTGCCGTCGGCGGAGGCGCCGGACGCGGCTCGGGCAAGACGGGAAATCTCTTCGTTCGAGACCGCCACTTCTTGGATGCCGCTCGACATCTGTTGCATGGCCTCCACCGTCTCGGAGACGAACTGTTGTTCTTTCTCCGCGGAAGAGGTGATCGAGTTCGTCGCTTCGACGATCTGTTCGGTCGCCAGCGTCGTCTGTTCCGCGCTTGCCGTCAGTTGTTCCGAGGAAGCGGCGACCATGATGGCGGTTTCCTGGGCCCGGGATAAGATGTTTCGCAGATTGCGGACCATCCGGTTGAACGTATCGGCCAGCCCCGCGATCTCGTCCTTCGACCGGAGAACGATTTCTTGGCTCAGGTCTCCGTCCCCGTCGGCGATTCCTTTCATTTGCTTATCCATCTGCTTCAGCGGTTTCGTGATCGACCGGATCAAGACGAAGCCGATCGCGACGGCCGCGATAACGCTCGACGAGAAAATAAGAAGCATAACGACGTTTTGGCGATCGTTTTCTTTTTTACGGTCGGCGACGTCCTGCTTCAATTCGGCGTTGAGCTTGCCGAGAAGGGTTTCGACTTGGGGGGTAAGTTGCTTAAGCGGTATTCGTTCCTTTTCGAAGTGAACGGCTTTGGCTTGATCGGCCTTGCCGGCTTCCATGAAACCTACCGTTTGTTCGCTGAATCCGGCGTAAGCCGCGTAGAGGCTCTCGATCTTGCCGATCGCCGGAAGGTCGGATTCATCCGAAGACGGGCTCTTCTTCATTGCCGCGACGAGTCCGGGAACTAGGTTTTTTTTAGCATTCAAACCGGAGGAGTACTCGGAATCCCCGGTCATCAGAAAAGCGCGTTCGTCGTTGGACATTCCAGAGAGCGCGTTTTGGACCGACTTGAGCATGAACCGGAGCTCGTCTTTTTGAAGCATTTTTTCGTAGGCGGAATGGGTGTTCTTCGATTGATCGAACGAGTAGAAGCCGAGAGAGAAAAGCAGTGCGATCAATAACGTGAAGGATAATAACAGTTTCATACGGATTTTCATGGATGAGCCTTCTTTCATTTTGATCGGAAAGACATAATGTTTTATATTTCGTCATTTTCCGTGATTTTCTTTAGCTTGTTTTTGTGTAATCCCCGTTACCAAATTGTGGGCGGACGATTGGCGAAAGATCATCATTCCGACGTTAGCGCTTTCTTTTTTGTAAACAAACTGTAATCTGATCTTCATACTGGCTTAAAGTAAATAGACTAATCTATTAGCGACCCCCTTTTTCAATATAATCATTGAGCCTGCCGATTTCGGCAGGTTATTTTCTTTTTCCGGCCGCCTTGACAGCGGTCGGCCGAATGACTACAATAAATAACAATTGTTACATTGCCTTAAGATTCGACGACAGGGAGAAGTAATCCGCGCCCGCGCCCCCCAGAGAGGAAAGCCTTTGGCTGCAAGCTTTCCGGCGACGAACGGACGAAAGACACCCTCGAGAACCCGATGCGAACGGGTCGCGGACGTTATGTCGCGGCGTTCAGTAGCATTGCGGCGCGGCCGGGCGTTACGCGGACGAGAGCAAGCCGAAGCGAAGCGTTCCCCAAGGGAGCGTTCACGCGGCAAGACGGCTTGAAACGACGGGTGGCACCGCGGGAGCATACGAATATCGCTCTCGTCCCCGACGATCCTAGGATCGTCGCGGGACGGGAGCTTTTTATTTGACGCGAAGGAGAGAGGCGACCATGGGTTATCAGAAGCCTTCGGGCACGCAGGATATGTTGCCGGCGAAAACGGCCATGTGGCAATTCGTCGAGAACAAGGCGAGAGAATTGTGCCGGACTTACCGCTATCAGGAAATCCGCACGCCGATCTTCGAAGGCACCGAGCTGTTCAAGCGGGGCGTCGGGGAGACGACGGACATCGTCGAGAAGGAAATGTACACGTTCTTCGACCGGCACACGCCGCCTAACAGCTTAACGCTTCGGCCGGAAGGAACGGCCGGCGTCGTTCGGGCTTACGTCGAGAACAAGCTCTACGGGGAGCCGGATACCGCCAAGCTGTATTACATGGGGCCGATGTTCCGTTACGAGAGGGCACAAGCGGGGCGTTATCGCCAATTCCACCAGTTCGGGGTCGAAGCGATCGGCTCCGCGGATCCGGCGCTGGATGCCGAAGTCATCGCGCTAGGTTACGCGTTCTACCGGGATCTCGGTCTGACCGGCATCACGATCGACTTGAACTCGGTCGGAACGCCGGCGGTAAGAGCGGCGTTCCGCGAGAAGCTGCTTGGCTTCCTCCAGCCGATCAAGCATACGCTGTGCGAGGATTGCCGCAGCCGGATGGACCGCAATCCGCTGCGCGTGCTCGACTGCAAAGTCGACCAAGTTAAATTCGACGGCGCGCCTTCCATTCTGGATAGCCTGGACGAAGAGTGCGAGACGCACTTCGCCCGCGTTCGAGAATGCTTGGACGAGATGGACATTCCGTATAATATCAATCCCCGACTCGTACGCGGTTTGGATTACTACACGCACACCGCGTTCGAGTACAAAGCGCAAGGCATCGGCGCGATCGACACGATCGGGGGAGGGGGCCGCTATAACGGGCTCGTCTCCGCGATCGGAGGAGAAGACAAGCCGGGCGTCGGCTTCGGCATCGGGCTCGAGCGGACGCTTCTGCTGCTCGACAGCCAGAATGTCAAGCCCGTGCTGAACAACGCCCCCGACGTCTACGTCGTGCCGCTCGGAGAACGCGCGGAGAAAGCGGCGCCGGGTATCGTGCACCGGCTGCGTAGCGCGGGCGTATCCGCGGAGAGGGATTACCTCGGCCGCAAGACGAAAGCGCAGTTCAAGGCGGCCGAGCGCAGCGGGGCACGTTGCGTGGCCGTGCTGGGCGACGACGAGCTGGAACGGGGCGAAATCTCGCTTCGGCCGGTAACGGGCGGCTCGCAGCAAGCGGTTAAGCTGGACGATCTGGCGGAAGCCGTTCGGACATTCATTGCCAACAGCTAAACAAACTCGATCATCGAAAAGGGGATACACCAAATCATGTTGCTCAAAAACACGAACTGCGGCACGATCACGAAAGCGAACGTCGGCCAATCGGTCGTCCTGAACGGATGGGTGCAAGGTTGGCGCGACTTCGGAGGCATTCTGTTCATCGATCTTCGCGACCGCACGGGCATCGTGCAAGTCGTCTTCAACCCGGCTTTCTCCGGCCAGGCGCTCGACATCGCCAGCCGCGCGCGCAACGAATACGTGCTGTCCGTTAAAGGCAACGTCGTCGAACGCGATCCGGACACGTATAACGCGAACCTCGAAACCGGGGAAATCGAGATCCAGGCGCTGGAAGTCGAAGTGATCAACGCCGCCAAGACGCCTCCGTTCCCGATCGAGGACGGCGTCGAAGTCGACGAGTCGCTACGCCTGAAATACCGTTACCTTGATCTTCGCCGTCCGGAGATGCAGAAGACGTTGCTTCTCCGCTCGAAGGCGACGAAGGTGTTCCGCGACTTCCTCGACGAGAACGGCTTCATCGACGTCGAGACGCCGATTCTGACGCTAAGCACGCCGGAAGGCGCGCGCGATTACCTCGTGCCTAGCCGCGTGCATCCCGGCGAATTCTTCGCCCTTCCGCAATCGCCGCAATTGTTCAAGCAATTGCTGATGATCGGCGGCTTGGAACGTTACTATCAAGTCGCCCGCTGCTTCCGCGACGAAGACCTTCGCGCGGATCGCCAGCCGGAGTTCACGCAAGTGGACATCGAGACTTCGTTCCTGTCGCAAGAACAATTGCTGTCGATGATGGAAGAACTGATGGCGCGCCTGTTCCGCGAGACGATCGGCGTCGAAATCCCGACGCCGTTCCAACGATTGACGTATCACGACGCCATCCATAAATACGGCTCCGACAAGCCGGATCTCCGCTTCGGCCTCGAGATCGAAGACGTGACCGATATCGTCAAAGGAAGCGACGTGAAAGTATTCGCCTCCGTCGCGGCATCCGGCGGCGTCGTTAAAGCGCTGAACGCCAAAGGCTGCGCGAGCTGGAGCCGCAAGGAGCTCGACGACCTGCAGCCGTTCGCCGCGCGTTACGGCGGCAAAGGCATCGCTTGGATCACGGTGAAGGAAGGCAAATGGAACGGACCGATCGTCAAGTTCTTCAAGCCGGAAGAAATCGAGGCATTGACCAAGCGTTTGAACGTAGAGGAAGGCGACTTGCTGACGTTCTCCGCCGACAAGCTGAAGACGGCCGCCGACGTCATGGGCAACCTGCGCCAGAAAGTCGGTCGCGACTTGGGCCTGATCGACCACAAAGCTTACAAATTCCTGTGGGTCGTCGACTTCCCGTTGCTCGGCTGGGACGAAGAAGGCAAGCGGTTCGTCGCCGAGCACCATCCGTTCACCCGTCCGAGCGACGCCGACCTGCCGCTGTTCGATTCCGATCCGGGCGCGATCCGGGCGCAAGCGTACGATATCGTGCTGAACGGATACGAAGTGGGCGGAGGCTCGATGCGGATCTACCGTCGCGACGTGCAAGAGAAAATGTTCCAAGCGCTCGGCTTCTCCGAAGAAGAAGCGAAAGAGAAGTTCGGATTCTTCTTGGACGCGTTCGACTACGGCACGCCTCCGCACGGCGGCATCGCCTTCGGCTTGGACCGTCTCGTGATGCTGCTGACGGGCCGCACGAACTTGCGCGAAACGATCGCGTTCCCGAAAACCGCGAGCGCGACCGACTTGCTCAGCGACGCGCCTTCTCAGGTTACGGAGCGCCAGCTAGACGACTTGCACATCCGCCTGTCGGCCAAAGCGGTCGCGGCGCAAGCGAAGAGCGCCGGAGCCGCGACGCCGGAACCGGCCGTCGCGCCTAGCCAAGGCTAAGCGAGGGGAGCGGACATCCGATGTTGCATCAATTCTCGCGCACGGAACTGGCGATCGGTCCCGAAGGACTGGAGACGCTGAAGAACAGTACCGTCGCCGTGCTCGGCATCGGCGGCGTCGGCGGCATCGCGGCGGAGGCGCTCGCGCGCTCCGGAATCGGCCGCATCGTCCTCATCGATAAGGACGTCGTCGACATCACGAACGTCAACCGGCAGATTCACGCGCTCACGACGACGGTCGGCCAGCCGAAAGCCGAGCTCATGAAAGAGCGTATCAAGCTGATCAACCCGGATTGCGACGTCATCGCGCTGCGGATGTTCTACACGGAGGAGACGTACGAGGAGCTGTTCAAATTCCCGCTCGACTATGTCGTCGACGCTTCCGATACGATCTCGTACAAGATCCATTTGATCAAGCAATGCCTCGAACGCCGCGTTCCGATCATCTCCAGCATGGGCGCCGCGAACAAAATGGACCCGACGCGCTTTAAGGTCGCGGACATTTCCAAGACGAGCGTCGATCCGATCGCCCGGGTCATCCGCAAGAAGCTGAGAGACCAGGGCATCAAGAAAGGCGTCGAAGTCGTCTTCTCGACAGAGGATCCGATCAAGCCGCGCGTCGACGTCACGGAGAAGATCGTGCCGGAAACCGCTCCGAAGGATATCCGCAAGGCGCAGCAGCCGCCTTCCAGCAACGCGTTCGTCCCGCCGGTGGCCGGCTTGATCATGGTCAGCGTCGTGTTCAAAAACTTGCTCGCCAAAGTCGAGAAGCCTTATGAATGAGGCGTTGGCGATGAAGCTGACGGACGCAACGTAGTCGAAGCAGGGCATGCATCGGCAAAAAAGAAGGCTATTCCGGGTTCGCGAACCCGGAGTAGCCTTTTCCTATATCGATCGGGAGGGTTTCGGACGACCAGCGGGCCGGTCATGCAGGACAAAGGCGGATTGCGGCGACTTCGTCGCGTTAAGGCCGGTGAATCGTCTTGACGTGATCGAGATGGATGAAGGTGCTGGCGCCGTCCGCGGTAACCATTTCGACCAGGTTGTTCTGAACGGACTTCAGCAGGCCGATTTTCTCGGGATGTTCTCCCAAGTCGAGGATGACGAATTCGTTCTCGAACTTCCTGAGCTGTTGGTCGAACGTCCGTGCGAGCGACGCCGTCGCGGGATGAACCGGGAATTTCTCTTGCTCCAAGGCGTAAGGCGTCGTGTGCGGATCGTAGGGGACGAGTATTTTCAAATGTCGCATGGAGACGTACAACGATCTGAACATCGGCGAATAGAAGACGAAGAAATCGTTCATGATGCTCGTCACGTAACCGTGGACCGTCTGGCTGCCGGTGATGTACAGCTCGGAAAAGATGCCTTTCGCGTTCAGCAGCACTTTGCGGTAGGACAAATCCACCGCCGGGTCGAGCGGCGGTTCGGACGGTTCGCCGAAATTCGATTCGTTGGGCGGACATCGCGTCAATTGCTGCACGTGTACGAGAGGGACGTAAAGGAATTGGATGCCGTTGTGCAGGACGAGTATGTCCGGTCCAAGATCGATGAGCCTGCCCTTAACGGGAAGTCGGGTGCCTGAAACGGTTAGTGAAACGGGTTGGTTCAGGTACGTTTTCATGGGATCAGCGGAAGCACCTCCTTTGCGGCTACTGTTTAACCTGGGTTTGGGTCGGGTTAGCTTCTGCCTCCGCGTCTGCCCCCGCGCGCTCCGTTTGTTGTTGCCGGATTTGCCTCTGCTGGATTTGTTGCCGCTGGACGAAGCGGAAAGGCTGACGTTCTTGATGTTGAAAATCGGAATGCGCACGAGCTCGCGGTTCACGATAAGCAAATAGACGATCGTACCCATGCTTAACACGACCAGATAATTGTCGGGAGTCGCGACCAGCACCCCTTGCATGCTGTCGGGACCGCTGCGGTTGGCGCGAATGTCCGCAGAACATAGGTAAACGTTTTGATGCACTTGTGGGGGAAGTAAGTTTGTAATCTATATTTATGTGCCCTAGCGAAAGAGAGATACGGTTGGTTGTCCGAGTATCTTGCAAAATCCGCGAATCGCAAGGAGGGAAGAGCCCGCTTTTGCCGGTCCTTCTGCGCTTGTCTCTATCGAAGGCGGCATTGTCCTCATTCCCTAGCTTCTTTCAACCTTCTCGGCGCTGAAAACCGGACTTTTTGAACTTCGTATTGGATTTGAGAACGTGAGTTCCCGTTCTCTTCCTGTCGGAAGGCGTTTCTGGTATGATGGGAGGAGCAGAAAGGCGGATCGATCATGGATTTATTCAGTTTCGGCGATCAAGCCGAGCCGCGAGCGAGGCTGCTCGCGGACCGGATGCGGCCGGAGACGCTCGAGGAATACATCGGACAGGAGCATATCGTCGGACCCGGCAAGCTGCTGAGAAGGGCGATCGAAGGGGACGTCGTGTCTTCGATCTTGCTGTTCGGCCCTCCGGGGTGCGGGAAGACGACGCTGGCGCATATTATTTCCAAGCAGACGGAAGGGGACTTCGTCCGGCTCAATGCGGTGGATGCTTCCGTAAAGGACGTCCGGGAAGTGATCGAGCAAGCGGAACGGAACAAGAACATGTACGGACGGAAGACGATTCTGTTCCTTGACGAGGTTCACCGGTTCAACAGCGCCCGTCAAGACGCGCTGCTGCCCGCCGTCGAACGAGGCATCATCGTCTTTATCGGGGCGACGACGGAAAATCCGTTCCATTCGGTAAACGGGGCATTGCTCTCGCGGTCGACGCTGTTCCGGCTGGAGCCGCTGACGAAAGCTCATTCCCTGCTCGCGATGCGCAGGTCGCTGGCCGACGCGGGCAAAGGGCTAGGCTTCATGAAGCTAAGCGTTGACGATGAAGCGCTCGAACATATCGCCTCGATGGCGAACGGAGACATTCGCAGGGCGCTGACCGCCCTCGAACTGGCTGCCGTGACGACGCCGTCCGAACCGGACGGCTCGGTTCGCGTCACGGTGGAAGTAGCGGAGGAGTCGATCCGCCAACCGACCGTGCAAGCGGACGAGTCTACGCAGTACGACGTGCTGTCGGCGTTCCATAAGAGCGTCAGAGGCTCCAGCGACGCCGCTCTCTTCTGGTTTCTCTACGCGGTGGAGAAGCTCGGGATGGATCCGATGGTGTTCCTCCGCCGCCTGACGGTCGCCTGCAGCGAAGACATCGGACTCGCGAACCCGCAGGCGATGGTGCAAGCGGTCAGCGCGATGGAGGCGTACCACAGGATCGGATGGCCCGAATCCAAGTACATCGTCGCGCAAGCGATTCTCTTCGCGGTCGAAAGCCCCAAGTCGAACGCGATTGCGGTCGCGATCGGCAAAATGCAGGCAGCGTTCGAACGGATGAAGTCGGCGGAAGTGCCGCTTCACTTGCGGGACGGACACTATAGCGGCGCGGCGAAGCTCGGCCACGTCGGCTATAAATATCCGCACGATTTTCCCGGCCACTACGTCGAGCAGAATTATTATCCGGACAAGCTTTCTTCCCCGACGTTCTACGAAGCGACGGAGCAAGGGATGGAGGACAAGATTCGCCAGAACCAGTCGAGACGGCGGGGAAATCCGCGAAAATGATCGCGGTGCCGAGGAATCGGCCCGATTCGGTCCGATTCGGGGATATCCAGCCGTATCGATCGAAAAACCGGCATAGGTGGCAGGCTCAAGCGAATACAGATGGATACTACGGCGAATTGCGCCGTCAACCGCGGTTTGACGGGGAGGCGTAAACGGTCTAAGCTATATAGAACAGCCAGTAAAGTCATAAAGCTAGGCAAATTCGCAATAAGCACGTTATTTTTGGTACGATCAAAGGAGGTGTACCTATTCTCTCCAACGGCGAGAATAGGGATATATTTGGATGGTGACCCCTTTCCACTAAGCGTGGACCTGGTCTTGATTGCAGTCTTGGTGTTTTTGAACGGATTTTTCGTCGCGGCGGAATTCGCCATGGTCAAAGTGCGCAGCTCGAGAATCGATACGCTCGCGCAGGAAGGACATAAGAAAGCGAAGATCGCTTCCCATCTGGTGGAGAATCTCGATGCCTTCTTGTCCGCCTGCCAGCTAGGGATTACGCTCGCGTCGCTCGGCCTCGGCTGGATCGGCGAGCCCGCGATCGCCAGAATGTTGGAACCGGTATTCGAATCGATGGGCATTAGCGACTCGCTGGTACACCCGATCTCGTTCGTCATCGGCTTCACTTTCATTACGGTGCTGCACATCGTTCTTGGCGAGCTAATGCCGAAAACCGTTGCCATCCGCAAATCCGAGACGGTAACCTTATGGACGGCCAGACCTCTGATCTACTTCCGTAAAGTGATGAGCCCGTTTATCTGGCTGCTTAACGGAACGGCAAGCATGCTTCTCCGGCCTTTCGGCATCGACACGAAGGAAGCTTCGCACTCCGCGCACACGGAGGAAGAAATCCGGATTTTGGTGAAGGAGAGCCACGAGAGCGGTTTGATCGATAAGACGGAGCTTACGCTGGTGGATAATATTTTCGATTTCGCGGAAACGAACGCGCGCGAGATCATGATTCCGCGGACGGAAATGAGCTGCCTGTACGGCAACCTGTCGTTCGAGGAGAACAAGGCGATCGCGCTTCGCGAGATGCACACGCGTTACCCGGTGTGCGAGAAAGACAAAGACAACATTATCGGATTCGTTCATATTAAAGACTTGCTTAAAGTATCCGACAATTCGATACACGATATCCGCGAGCTGATGAGGCCGATGACGACGGTACCGGAAAGCATGCCGATCAGCGCGCTTCTCAAGCTCATGCAGAAGAGAAAATCGCAAATCGCGATTCTAATCGACGAGTACGGCGGAACGTCGGGTCTCGTCACGCTGGAAGACATCATGGAAGAAATCGTAGGCGAAATCCAGGACGAATTCGACGAAGAGCGTCCGGACGTCGAACGCAAAGACGACAACACGTATTCGATCAACGGCATGATGCTGATCGAGGAGGTAAACAGTTTCTTCAGACTGGATATTTCGACGGATGATTACGATACGATCGGCGGCTGGATTTATTCGCAGATCGAGAATCCGCCGAAGAAAAACCAATTCGTCGTCTCGAGGGAAGGTCTTCGGTTCACGATCGAGGAAACCGACCATCTTCGCATCTCCCGGGTGTCCGTGACGCGAACGGACGACGCGGCGTGGGAGCTTCAAGCGGAAACGGGTTAACGCAATCATAACGAGCAACGCCGGGCAGGCCGAGAGGGTCTCCCGGTTTTTTTCTGCGCGATCAAGGTCGACTTCGTCGGCGGAGGCGATGGAGCGCGCGAGCGGACGGACGCTGGGGTAAGCATAACGAAAAAAGAGGTTGGCATACCGGACCGCGGACCGATTAGCCAACCTCTTTCGTTACGCTTCGTTGCTTCGCAGATGGACGGTCAGGAACCCGATCGCCCCGACGAGGGCGAACATCGAGCCCGTTCCGAATACGTAGGACAAGCCGAATGCGTCGTATAGCCAGCCGCCGAGCGTGCCCGCGATCAATCCGGCGAGGCCGGACCAGACGACGGCGAATACCGCTTGGCCGGAGGCGCGGTACTCGTCGGGAAGGATCGCTTGAAGGCAACGAATCGCGGTGATGTAGAAGATGGCGAACGTGACGGCATGCATCATCTGCAAGGCGACCATCATCCACGGTTCGTCGGCCATGCTGAGAAGGCCGAGGCGCACGACGTAGAAGAAGCTGGCGACGGCTAGCAGCGGCAGTTCGCGGAACCGGTGTCCGAACTTGGCGAGCACGAAAAACATCGGGATTTCGCTGACGGCGGACGCGAGCGAAGCGTAGCCGATGACCGAATCGTCGGCGCCGATTTCCCTCATCGCCACCGCGAGGAAGCCTTCGTTCATCCGGTGGGAGACGGAGACGAGCATGATGAGCGCGAAGAAGGCGACCGTCTCCTTCTTGCGGAGCAATTGCCACAGCCCGCCGAATTCGAACTTGCGCAGCGAGCCTTGGAAGTCCCCGACGATCAAGGAGAAGACGAGGGAGACGCCGAGCGTGCCGAGCGTCAACGCGATCGTCAAGTCGGAGCCGTACGCCTTCAGCAAGTAGCCGAAGACGACCGCGCATAGCGCGTAACCGAGCGAGCCGAACATGCGGATGGACGGGAAACTCCGGTTCATCCGGTCGGCGGCGAGCAAGGACACGCTGTCGAGCATCGAGTTCATCGGCGTCTGGAACAAGTAGAACATCGCCATGATGCCGGCCATGATGCCGAATTCCTTCTGCGGCATGAGCAACGCCAAGGCCAGAATTTGCATGATATAGAGTACGGTCAGAATGCGCCTTAAGCTCTTCGTCCGGTCGCTAAGCAGGCCGACCGCGACGTTGGAGACGATCGAGAGGAACGGACCGACGGAATAGATCGCCCCGATCTGAAGCTTCGAGAAGCCAAGGCTGGCGAAATAGAGCGGGAAAAACGTGACGAGCAACACCATCGTCGCGTAGTTGGCGAATTGCATCGTGCGCAGCACGAACAGTTGGCCGCGCATCTCGTTCGGTTGAGCCATGTAGGAGATTGCACCTGCCTTTCTTGCGAATATGCGGGAAAACGTTAATTATACGGCTTTAAGGCCGTTCATATGCCTTCTGCGGAACAGCCAGGCGAGGAAGATAAGCTCCGCCAGCAAGCCGAGCGATAGGGCGAGCGAACCGAGCGCGCCGCTCCAGCCCGGCAGAAGCCAGACGAGCAGCACGATGCTGATCGCTGTAATGACGGCGTTCGCGAGCTGAGAGCCGAACATCAGCTTCGTTTCCCCGTGCGCCATGACGATGCCGTTCAGCGTGTCGAGCCACGGGAAGATCAGTACGAACGGCAGGAAGCCGCGCAACGCGTGGATGCAAGCTTGGAGCAATTCGTCCTTCACGCCGAGGACGTGCGCGAACATCCAAGGACCGATCGGCGTAAAGGCTAGCAGCACCATCAATAGCGGCGGAACGAAACCGAGCATGAGTACGAACTTCCGCACGATAGCCGGGTTCGACTTCACGAACAACAGGGCGATCTGATGGAAATACGTGAAGAATCCGAGCACGAGATTCATCAGGCTGCCCGCGACGGCGAACGAAGCGACGGCCAACGTCCCTCTCGTCGTCGTTCCGAGCAACGCGTTTAGGATAGGCATCAGCCACACCACGATCAATGATGAGTACAGAAGCGGATTATAGAAGGCCGCGACCTGCTTCGGCTCCGTGACGTCGCAATTTTCGTCTTTCTCCGGCATTTGCTTGAGCAACCGGGACGCTTCCCACCAACTGATGGAAGCTTCGATGATCATGCCGAAGACGAAGGTCGTCGTTCCCTGCATCGCGCTGTCGACGCCGACGGTCAAGAAATACTGGGAGAGGGCGAACATCCCGCCTAGCCGGAAGATCATCGCGATCGTCAACCAACGGGTTCTCATTTTATAGATGATGACGCCTTGATAGAGGCAACGGATACCCGAAAACACGGAAAGAAACATGAGCGAGTAGTAGGCTTGGATCGCTTCCCGCTCGACTTCGGGATCGGCGCCGTACGCGAGGCCGAATATCCAGTGGCCGAGCGGCGAGTAAGCGACGAGGGCGCCGAACGCCAGTGACGCGCCGAAGACGTAGAAGCTGACGTACCGCACGGGCCGGAACGAAGTCCGGTCGCGCACGAGCGCGGAGCACGTCTGGCGGAACAGCACCGCGGGCTTCTCGGTGACGCCCAGCAAGCTCATGGCGAGCGCGTAGCCAGCGAGAATCATTTCCGGGTTGTCCGAGCGCGCTAGCGTTCCGTTAATGATCACGTGGGATAAGTTGATCAGCAGGACGGATATGCCCATCGGAATAAAAAACAGGAAAAGCCGACTCAAGGAGACCGGCTCTGTATCGTTCGGCATGTCTGACCCTCCGAATCACGAATCGTGTTGTCTTGGCGAGAACGATCGGAACAGCTTGTATTATAGCAGAAATTAGCGTCGATTCGGGGATTGATTTGAAACGAATAGTGCTGGATTTCAGCGCTTCGAAGTGATAAATTAAAGAATAATGCATTTATATAGGCTATTGGAATTGGGTAGGTGACGACGATGCGAGTCGCGGAAGCCTGGCTCGACGGCCAGTTTGAATATAGCGAGAGACACGGCATTCGGATCCCGCGGCTGACTGCGGACTGGGAGACGCTCGGACCCGAGCGTCAGATCGCGGTGCTGGAGCGTTGGGAGATCATACGGGGCTCGATCCCGGATCGCATATTCGCGTTCGAGGCGGGCATTCGGATCAAGCAGCAGCAACTGTTCGAGGAAGAAGATTTCGCGCGAAGCTGCCGGATCAACGACGATATTTCCGACTTGGCCAGCAGAATCAACGATTTGAACATCTGGTTCCGCGTTCAGCAAGAGCTGGACGACGGCGGCAAACCGCATGCCGGATAGCGCATTACGGAGGAACGATGAAATGAAAAGCAGCAATCTCCTCCCGGGGCTCCCCCCTAAAGGGGCGGTATCTCTCATGGGCAGGGTATACCGATATATACTGCCGGAAGTTCGCGCCGAACTGGGTTTGTGGCGTTCGCGGGCGAACGGCATTCCGGATCCGGAGCTTCGGAAGCAAGCGCTCGACAGCATGGACGCCAAGCAATTCCACTGCGAAGGCGGCGGCGTGTACGCGGCTGCGAATCTCGGCCAAAGGCACGTCTTGATTCCGTTGATCGTGGCGCTTCAGACGATCAGCGACTATTTGGACAATCTATGCGACCGAAGCACGTCGCTCGATCCGGACGACTTCAGGTTGCTCCACCAAAGCATGATCGACGCGGTCACGCCGGGAGCGGAACCGGCGAACTATTACGCGCTGCGCGAAGAGCAGGACGACGGCGGCTATCTGAACGCGCTCGCTGCGAAGTGCCGGGAGTCGATCGCGTTGCTTCCTTCCTATGGGCTCGTCCAAAGCCACGTCGTCGAATTGGTCCGGCTGTACGGCGATTTGCAAGTCTACAAGCATATCGCCCATGCCAAGCGGGAAGAGGAATTGTTGCGATGGTGGGAGAAGCACGCTTCCCGTTATCCGCAGCTGAGATGGAACGAGTTCGCCGCCGCGACGGGGTCGACGCTGGGCATGTTCATGCTGTTCCTCGCGGCTTCCGACGTTTCGCTGACCGAAGCGCAGGCGAAGGAGATCCGCGATCACTATTTTCCTTCGATATGCGGCTTGCACATCTTGCTCGATTATTTAATCGACCAGGAAGAAGACCGCGTCGGGGGAGATTTGAACTTCTGCGCCTATTATGGAGAACAACGGGAACTGAACGAACGGATGGGGCTCATGGTGAACGCCGCGAGGCGATCTGCCGACCTGCTGCCTTTCGGGCATTTTCACCGGATGATCGTGGAGGGGTTAGTGGCGCTTTACTTGTCCGACCCCAAAGTAAAAGGCCAGCAGGACGTGCGCCGAACGGCGAAGCTTCTTATGAAGGGAAGCCCGTGGACGAGAGTCTTCTTCTGGTTGAACAGCCATTGGATAAGAAAAGCATTGTAATCGTACTTGTATTTTCGCTATAACGGCGACCACTTAAATAGTAAGTTCAAAAAGATCGGTTTTTAGCACCGAGAAGGTTGAAAGAAGCTAGGGAATGAGGATCGGAGCGTAGGCGAACCTACGTGAGAACCGGAAGTACCGGCTGAATTCAAGATTCGATGCCGAATAAGCTTCTCGAATGACTTCGTGATCAAAATCGGTTTTTTTGAACAACCACTTAAAGAGACATTTCGGGAGGAATCGGATATGAGCGCAGTAAAGAAGATAGCCGTACTGACAAGCGGCGGAGATTCGCAAGGAATGAACGCGGCCGTGCGGGCCGTCGTAAGAAGCGGGCTGTACCGCGGATTGGAAGTGTACGGCGTGCAACGCGGCTATCAAGGGTTGCTGAACGGAGAAATTCGTCCGATGGACTTGCGCAGCGTGGGCGATATCATCCAACGCGGCGGCACCATTCTGCAGACCGCGCGTTGCAAGGAATTCATGACCGCGGAAGGCCAGCAACGCGGAGCGGAAGTGCTTCGCGCCAACGGCATCGACGGTCTTGTCGTCATCGGCGGGGACGGCTCCTACCAAGGAGCGAACAAATTGAGCAAGCTCGGCATCAAGACGATGGGCTTGCCGGGAACGATCGACAACGACATTCCGTTCACGGACTTCACGATCGGCTTCGACACGGCGGTCAGCATCGTCGTCGACGCGATCAATAAGCTTCGCGACACGATGACTTCCCACGAGCGTTCTTCCGTCGTCGAGGTCATGGGACGCCACTGCGGGGATATCGCGCTGTACGCCGGGCTCGCAAGCGGGGCCGAAGCGATTCTCGTTCCCGAAGTGCCTCACGACATCAAGGAAATATCGTTGCGTATGAAAGAGAACTTCCAGAAGGGCAAGCGCCACGGCATCGTCATCGTCGCGGAAGGCGTATGCAGCGGCGAAGTCGTCGCCCAGCAAATTACCGAATACAGCGGCATCGAGCCGCGCGTCACGGTGCTCGGGCACATTCAGCGCGGCGGCTCCCCGACGCACAACGACCGGATCTTGGCGAGCCAATTGGCAGATTTCGCGGTGCAACGGCTCATGGAAGGCGATTCCGGCAAAGGGATCGGCATCGAGAAGGGCGAATTCGTGGCGACGGATATCGATAAAGTCGTCTCTTCCAAGAAGTCGTTTAACTTGGATCTCTATAACTTGGCCATGCGCTTATCTCAATAAGCTTTCTTCGAATAAGAGGGAATACGAGCAAGGCCGATCGGGAGGAACTTCGCGGTTCAACCCGGTCGGCCTTTTCTATATCGCACCACCCCACCATAAAGGAGAAAACGCAAATGTTCCTATATAAATTGGAAGTCGCGCTCGAGGACAAAACGGTGTTCATGATCGTCATGGGAGATTCCGACGAGGAAGTCATGAACGAGGCGGAATCCCATTTGTCCAAGTATTTCGTCGTGCCGCCGAAAGTGCGGGAAATCGTTCTCGTCGAGAAAAAGCGCGCCAATAAAGGCGCGGCTTACGTCCTCGATCGTGATTAATCTTCATGGCATCAACTGTCCGGAATGGGTATCGATCGGGGGAGACCAACGCCGCTTCGACGACAGCGGGAAGCCGGTCGATCCTTCGACGGCCGATCGGGCGGAGCGCGTCTTGGCGACGTTCGTTCGCCTATCTTCCAAAGTATCGGCTTAACCGGCTTGGCCGGTTCTGCCGGCATGAACAAACGTACGGCCGATCTCTCGGGGAGCATCGGCCGTACGTTTGTTTGCATGCATTTTGCGGTAGCGCGGAATGCTATAATCCATTATAATAGCGGATAAGAGAACAAAATTTCACCATGAATGAACAGAATTTCAAAAATCCCGAGCGTGAGTGGTGTGACTTTTGTTGGATAACGACAAAATTAAAAAAGTGATTGAAGCGGCGAAGCTTTATTACCAGCTCGATTATAGCCAGAACGAGATCGCCGACGCGCTCGGCGTATCCCGCCCGACCGTCTCGAGGCTGCTGCAGCAGGCGAAAGCCGAAGGCATCGTCACGATCGAGATCAAGGATCCGACGGAAGACGTCGCAGTGCTGAGAAAGTTGCTGAAGGATAAGTTCCAGCTGAAAAACGTGATCGTCGCGTTTACTCCTACATACGAAGAGAATATCGTCAAAAGATACATCGGCCAGGCCGCGGCGGCTTACGTGACGGATATCGCCAAGGACGGCGACACGATCGGCGCTTCCTGGGGGTCGACGATGTATCAGGTCGCCCTGCAACTGAAGCCGAAGACGCTCGCCAACTCGTTCGTCGTTCAGTTGAACGGCGGCGTAAGCGACGCGGACGTTCGCATCTCCCCGTCGGAAATCGTTCATTTATTCGGCAAAGCTTTTAACGTGACTCCTTATTTCATGTACTTGCCCGCCATTGTCGACCACATTCTCGTGAAGCAGTCGATGATGACGGACCGGCATATCCGGCGCGTGATGGACATCGGCAAAGGGGCGAACATCGCGGTGTTCACCGCGGGATCGCCGACGCCCGACTCGGTTCTCATCAATTCGAATTATTTCCGCGAAGACGAACTGGAGATCATCAAGAACAAAGCAGTCGGCGACATCTGCTCCCGTTATTACGACGCGAACGGGGACATCTGCCTACCAAGCCTCGACGAGCGGACGGTCGGCATCGAGCTCGCCGATCTCCGGACGAAAGAGCACTCCGTGCTCGTCGCGGGAGGCGCGTCGAAGGTGAACGCCATCTTCGGCGCGCTGAAAGGAAAATACGGCAATACGCTCGTCACCGATCAAATCACGGCCAAAGCCCTGCTCAAAAAATTAGACCAGTCAAAAAACTAGACCAACAGGAGAAGTGATCATGAATACACCGGAACAAATCGCATCGATGATCGATCACACGCTGCTCGCGGCCGTCAGCACGGCATCCGAAATCAAGAGAGTGTGCATGGAAGCGAAGCAGTACGGTTTCGCGACCGTATGCGTGAATCCATATTGGGTGCCGCTGGCGGCGGCCGAACTCGCGGGCAGCGGCGTCGGCTTGACGACCGTCATCGGATTCCCGCTCGGGGCGAGCCGGACGGAGATCAAAGCGGCGGAAGCGGCGGACGCGATCGAAGCGGGCGCGACGGAAATCGATATGGTGCTGAACGTAGGCGCCTTGAGGTCCGGGTCGGCGGATGCCGTCAAGCGGGACATCGAAGCGGTCGTCGCCGTCTGTAAAGGCAAAGCCCAAGTGAAAGTCATCATAGAGACTTGTTACTTGTCCGACGACGAGAAGCGGCAAGCGTCGCTGCTCTGCAAAGAAGCCGGAGCGGACTTCGTCAAGACGTCCACCGGGTTCGGGACGGGCGGAGCGACGGTGGACGACATCGCGCTCATCCGTCACGTCGTCGGTCCGGACATGGGCATTAAAGCTTCCGGCGGCGTACGCGATCTGGACATCGCTCGCAAGCTCATCCAGGCGGGTGCGACCCGCCTCGGCGCGAGTTCTTCCATCGCGATCGTGACGGGCGGCGTCGGCCAAGGGTATTGATGGAATCCGGTATTCGAGGCAAGCGAAACGCGGGGAGGCATAGAGAGACATGAGAACGGTCGATTTGATCACGAAAAAACGCGACGGCGGCGAACTAAGCAAGAAAGAAATCGACGCTTTGATCGCGGGGTATACGGACGGTTCGATTCCGGACTATCAAATGTCGGCGATGGCGATGGCGATCTTCTTCAAAGGGATGACGCCTTCCGAGAGAGCCGACTTGACGATGGCCATGGTGCATTCGGGAGAGACGATCGACTTGTCCGGCATCGAAGGCGTTAAAGTCGACAAGCATAGCACGGGCGGCGTCGGCGATACGACGACGCTCGTGCTGGCACCGCTTGTCGCCTCGATCGGCGTGCCCGTCGCCAAGATGTCGGGTCGCGGGCTCGGGCATACGGGCGGAACGATCGACAAGCTCGAATCGGTGCCCGGCTTTCACGTCGAGATCGACAACGGTCAATTCATCGATCTCGTCAACCGGAACGGCCTTGCCGTCATCGGGCAAAGCGACAAGCTGACGCCCGCGGACAAGAAGCTTTACGGGCTCAGGGACGTGACCGGGACAGTCAATTCGATCCCGCTTATCGCGAGCTCGATCATGAGCAAGAAGATCGCTTCGGGGGCGGACGCCATCGTGCTCGACGTCAAAACCGGCGACGGCGCCTTCATGAAAGAGATGTCCGAAGCGGAAGAGCTGGCGGCATGCATGGTCGATATCGGCAACAGGGTCGGCAGAAGGACGGTCGCCGTCCTATCCGACATGAGCCAGCCGCTAGGCAACGCGATCGGCAACGCGCTCGAAGTACGGGAAGCGATCGATACGCTGAAGGGCGTCGGACCTGATGACTTGACGGAGCTTTGCTTGACGCTCGGCAGCCATATGGCCGTGCTGGCAGGCGTCGCGACCGATAAGGAAGAAGCCCGTTCGATGCTGGAACAGTCGATCTCGTCGGGGAAAGCGTTGGATAAGTTCAAGACGTTTCTCGAGGCGCAAGGCGGCGACGCTTCCGTCGCCGACGAACCGGAGAAGCTGCCTTCGGCCAAGCACCGGTTCGAAGTGCCCGCGAAGCAATCCGGGTACGTGGCGTCTATCGCGGCCGAGAACATGGGCGTCGCGGCGATGTTGCTCGGCGCGGGCCGCGCGACCAAGGAGTCTACGATCGACTTGGCGGTCGGCATCGTCCTGAACAAGAAGGTCGGGGAACGAGTGGAAGCGGGACAATCGTTAGCCACGATTCACGCGAACGGCGAATCGGTAGACGAGGCGATCGCCAAAATTTACGATTCCATCCGCATCGACGATCAACGGGTTACGCCTTCGCCCCTCATCGTGGGGGAAGTAAAATAGAAGAATGGCGGACAGGCATTGAAGATCAAAGGGTATACTTTGAAGGGGGTGAGTAGAAAAATGGGCCAGTTGCTTCAAAGAATGGAAGAGGCGAAAACACGCATTCTATCCCAGATCGACGTTCAGCCTCGCATCGGACTCATTTTGGGCTCGGGGCTCGGCGAACTCGCCAACGACATTCAAGACGCTGTTCGCATCCCTTACGCGACGATACCGCATTTTCCGGTGTCGACGGTCGAAGGACATGCCGGCCAGCTCGTAGCGGGCCGACTTCATGGCAAAGCCGTAATCGCGATGCAGGGGCGGTTCCATTATTACGAAGGCTATTCGATGCAAGAGGTGACGTTTCCCGTCCGCGTCATGAAGGCGCTCGGAGTCGATTACTTGTTCGTCTCGAATGCCTGCGGCGGGATGAATCCGAATTTCAAGCCCGGCGATCTGATGTTGATCTCCGACCACTTGAACATGACGGGGGCCAATCCGCTGATCGGCGAGAACGAGCCGACGCTCGGGCCGCGCTTCCCGGACATGAGCCGGGCTTATACGCCGGAATTGCTCTCGTTCGTCAAGGAAATCGCGTTATCTCTAGGCATCGACGTGCAGCAAGGCGTATACGCCGGCATTAGCGGTCCCGCCTACATGACGCCGGCGGAATTGACGATGCTTCGCAAGCTCGGCGGAGACGCGGTAGGCATGTCGACCGTTCCCGAAGTCATCGTCGCCAGTCATATGGCAATGAAGGTCATCGGCATTTCCTGCGTGACGGACATGGCGATCGGCGAGGAACTCGAACCGCTTACGCACGAGCAAGTCATCGAGGTGGCGAACCGGACGAAGCCGCGGTTTATCGCGCTCGTCAAGGAAATCGTCGCCCGGCTGCCGTAACGGCGGCCAATGTAGACAACCCGTATAGGTTTTCATGCAACACATCCATACAAACATTATTTGAAGGAGAGAAATCGAATGAAAAAAACGACGAAGATTTTAACGGGCGTCATGCTCGTGGCTTCCCTGGCCCTGACGGCTTGCGGATCGAAGAACGACAACAACAATAACGGCGCCGCCAGCCCGAGCGCAAGCCCGACCGCTTCCGCGAGCGCTAGCCCATCCGCTTCCGCGGACACGAGCGGCAAAGACTTCAAGTTCGCCATGGTTACCGACGTAGGCGGCGTTAACGACAAATCGTTTAACCAAAGCGCTTGGGAAGGGCTGCAGCGTCTGGAGAAAGAACACGGCGCAACGGTAGATTATCTCGAATCCAAAGAAGCGACGAACTACTTGACGAACATCAATCAATTCGTTCGCGAGAAATACAACCTCACTTGGGGCATCGGCTTCCTGATGGGCGACGCGGTTAAAGACGCGGCAACGAAAAACCCGGACGCGCAATTGGCGATCATCGACAACGTCGTCGAGGCGCCTAACGTCGCTTCCATCACGTTCGCGGAAAACGAAGGCTCGTTCCTCGTCGGCGTCGTTGCCGGCCTGATGACGAAAACGAACAAAATCGGTTTTGTCGGCGGCATCGATATTCCGGTCATCAAACGTTTCGACCTCGGTTTCGAAGCCGGCGTCAAAGCGGTTAACCCTAACGCGGAGATCAATAAAATCTACACGGGCGCTTTCGACAAAGCCGACCTCGGCAAAGCGGCCGCCGCGTCCATCTACAACGACGGCGCGGACATCATCTTCCATGCTGCCGGAGGTACGGGCAACGGCGTGTTCAACGAAGCGAAAGAACGCAACAAATCGGCTGCGGCGGACAAGAAAGTATGGGTTATCGGCGTAGACAAAGACCAATCCCTCGAATTCGGCGACGACGTTACGCTTACGTCCATGATGAAACGCGTCGACGAAGCGGTATACAGCGTGTCCAAGCAAATGATCGACGGTAGCTTCCCTGCCGGCAAAATCACGACGCTCGGCTTGAAAGACAACGCGGTAGGCTTGCCTGACACGTCTTCCAAAAACGTGCCTGCGGACATTCTTGCCAAAGTCGAAGAGTACAAGCAAAAAATCATTAGCGGCGAAATCACGGTACCTACTGCCCAATAATCAATAACCGATAAAGGGTGCTATCATGGAACAGGCGAGAACAGTCGTAGAAATGCGGAACATTACGAAGCGTTTCCCCGGCATCGTCGCTAATGACAACGTTACGTTCACGCTGGGCAAGGGCGAGATTCACGCTCTTCTCGGCGAGAACGGCGCTGGCAAATCGACGTTGATGAACATTTTGTTCGGACTGTATCAGCCAGAAGAAGGGGAAATCTTCGTAAACGGGCAGAAAGTCGATATCGACGGCCCTAACAAAGCGATCAAACTAGGTATCGGGATGGTGCACCAGCATTTTAAGCTGGTGCATCCTTTTACCGTTACGGAGAATATTATCCTGGGCAGCGAACCGAAAAAATGGATGGGACTGGCGATCGACCGAAAACTCGCTTACGAGAAGGTCGGGCAGCTATCGAAGCAATACGGACTGAATATCGATCCATACGCGAAGATCGACGACATTTCCGTCGGCATGCAGCAACGCGTGGAAATACTGAAAACGCTCTATCGCGGCGCCGACATTCTCATCTTCGACGAACCGACCGCCGTATTGACGCCTCAAGAAATCGCGGAACTTCTCGTTATCATGAGAAATCTCGTTCAACAAGGCAAATCGATCATTCTGATCACCCACAAACTTAAGGAAATCATCGCGATCGCGGATAAGGTTACGATCGTGCGCCGCGGCAAAGTGATCGACAGCTTGCCGGTCGCAGGGACGAACCCGAACATGCTGGCCGAAAAAATGGTCGGCAGGGAAGTATCGCTTAAGTTCGATAAAAAGGACGCCGTCATCGGCGATCCGGTGCTTGAAGTGGATCGTCTCGTCATGAAGGGCAGAGGCGGGCTGCACGCGCTGAACGAAACGTCGTTCGTGTTGCGACGCGGAGAAATTCTCGGCATCGCGGGCGTCGAGGGTAACGGTCAAAGCGAATTGATCGAAGCGTTGACGGGCTTGCGTTCCGTATCCGGAGGCTCGATCAAGCTGGCCGGGGAAGAAATCGCGGGCAAGCCGACGAGGAAAATATCCGAAGCCGGCCTGTCTCTCATTCCGGAAGACCGTCACAAGCATGGACTTGTCCTGGATTTCCCGGTTCGCGAGAACATGGTGCTGGAAACGTATTATCAGGCTCCTTACACCAAAGGCGGCTTCCTGAACTTCCCGGAAATCGAGAAACACGCCGAACGCCTCGTGAAGGAGTTCGACGTGCGCACGCCGTCGATCATGTCGGAAGCGAGGGCATTATCCGGGGGCAACCAGCAGAAAGCGATCATCGCGAGGGAAGTCGATAAAAACCCGGAAGTGCTGATCGCCGCCCAACCGACGCGAGGACTAGACGTCGGAGCGATCGAATTCATCCATAAGCGGCTCGTGGAGCAGCGCAACATGGGTAAAGCCGTCCTGCTCGTCTCCTATGAGCTCGATGAGATCATGCAACTGTCAGACCGCATCGCGGTCATCTATGAAGGGCGCATCGTCGGCGAAGTCAAACCGTCGGACACGAACGACCAGCAGCTCGGCATGATGATGACGGACTATAAAGCGCCGCAAGGAGGCCCGGAAAATTGAATAAGCTCATCAAAGCGTTCACGAAAGATTCCGCGGTCGTTCCTCTCATTGCCATCTTGCTCGGTCTGATCGTCGGCGCGGTTATCATGTGGTTGGGCGGATACGACCCGATACTCGCCTATCGTTCCTTGTTCGAAAAAGTGTTCAGTAATCCGTACGACTTCGGCGAGACGCTGACGGCGATTACGCCGCTCGTGTTCACGGGACTATCGGTCGCGTTCGCGTTCCGCACCGGCTTGTTCAATATCGGCGCGGAAGGCCAATACATTATGGGCATGACGGGAGCGACGTTCGTCGGCGTGAACCTTCACATGCCTTGGTATATTCACGCTCCGATGGCGATCGTCGTCGGCACGCTCGTCGGCGGCATCTGGGGCATGATCGCCGGCTATCTCAAAGCGGCGAGAGGCGTCAACGAAGTCATCACGACGATCATGCTGAACTGGATCGCGTTGCATTTGTCCAACTACGTCGTCAGAAGGTTCTTGCTCGAAGAGGGCAAAGGGCGCTCCTACATTGTCGACGAGAACGCGCAGGTGACGATCGGCTGGTTATCTCGGCTACTCGACGACGCCCGCGTCCACTGGGGTATGTTCTTCGCGCTTCTGGCCGTTATTTTCGTCTATGCCTTCCTGTTCAGAACGAAGCAGGGGTACGAGCTGCGTGTCGTCGGCTCCAACGCCGACGCCGCGCAGTACGCTGGCATTAACGTAAACGCCGGTATCGTCAAGGCGATGTTCATCTCCGGCGCGCTCGCGGGTATGGCCGGCGTGTTCCAAGTGCTTGGCGTGTTTATGAACCAAGCGATAGCGGCGGGAACGACGGGCCACGGGTTCGACGGCATCGCGGTCGCCTTGCTCGGCGGCAACAATCCGATCGGCGTGCTGCTCGGCGCGATTCTGTTCGGCACGCTCTCTTACGGCGCGGCCGGCATGAGCTTCGGCGCGGACGTGCCGCCGGAAATCATCCGCATCGTCATCGGCTCCGTTATTTTCTTCGTCGCGGCGCCGGGCATAATCCGCTGGGGAATGAAGAAGTTCAAACGCAAGCCAAGCAAGGGGGAGGCGGTCTAAGATGGATATCGCAACGCTCGGCAACATGTTGAATACGGCGTTCGTCTTCTCGACCGCCTTGATCTTGGCCGCTCTCGGCGGCATCTTGTCGGAACGTTCGGGCGTCGTCAACATCGGCCTCGAGGGATTGATGACGGCGGGCGCGTTCGCTTCGGCCGTCTCCGCGTTCCGGGCGGAAGAAGCGGGGTACGGCGCAGCCTCCCCTTGGATCGGCTTGATCGCCGGCGCCTTGTTCGGAGTGTTATTCGCTCTCATCCACGCGGTGGCGACGATCACCTTCCGCGCGGACCAGGTCGTCAGCGGCATCGTCATTAACTTCATCGCGACGGGCTCTACGTTATATCTCGTGAAGCAGCTGTTCGACGGAGCCGGAGAAACATCGCTCGTGGACGAGACGTTCCACAAGTGGGAAATTCCCGGATTATCCGAAATACCGATTATCGGGGACGGCATCTTTAACGCTTACCCGACGACTTATTTGGCGATTATCCTCGTCGGCATCGTGTTCTACGTCTTGTACAAATCGACGTTCGGCCTGCGCTTGCGCGCCGTCGGAGAACATCCGAGCGCGGCGGACACGGTCGGCATCAAAGTGCTTCGCATGCGCTATACGGCCGTCCTGCTGAGCGGCTTGCTTGCCGGAATGGGCGGAGCGACGATCGCGCTTACGACGACGGGAACGTTCTCGCACAATACGATCTCGGGGCAAGGTTTTATCGCGCTGGCTGCCGTTATTTTCGGCAAGTGGAATCCTCTCGGGGCGATGGGCGCGGCCGTCTTCTTCGGCTTCGCGCAGTCGATCAACAACGTGCTGCAACTGTTCGATTTCTCGTCCCATATTCCTTCGGAATTCATTTACATGCTGCCGTACGTCCTGACGATCCTCGTGCTCGTCGGCGCAGTCGGACGCTCGAGGGCGCCAGGCGCTCTCGGCGAACCGTATTACCAAGGGAAACGTTAGCGGAGCTTCTAGACAGAAAAATCCCCATCGGGCAATGTCGAGGCCACTGAAGAACTTACGATTTTTCGAAGTAAGAAATAATGATTAAACGAAAAGACGACTTTTCATCCCATTTATTGGATGAAAAGTCGCCTTTT
>NZ_JBHSMH010000037.1:0-16991 GCF_042655365.1 Cohnella suwonensis
GAAAAAGACGACTATATATCCTTATTTTGGGATAGTAGTCGTCTTTTGATTTAGTCAATCACTTACTGATTCAAAAAATCGTAGGTTATTCAGTGGCCTCCGCCTATGGCGGAGGGGCTTGTATTATGATTTGACTTCGTCTTGATAGGTTAGCGATACCGATGTCAAATTAAGATCATCCGTATTGACGCTGAGCGTCACAAGCAGTTGCTTGCCGTCGCGGACGCCGGTCCCCATATAGGAATCGTCGATCAATGTTTCCTGCATATCCGTATAACCTGCCGATTTGTAATAGTCTTTGTAAACCTTAAGCACCTCTTTGAAGCTTTTCTTCACATCGTAAGATACCGTCATGCTGCTGTCCGATGACAAGGCAACCTGAGAGAACGAACCCTCAATGATCGGGATTTCCTTCGGAAACCCTTCCGGCAGCGTATCATCCGCTGAAAGCGAGATCGTGTCTCCATCCTCACTCACTTTGTACTCGATCGTGCTTTGATCGCCTTCGCTGCTGTTATCGCTGCTGTTTCCGCAGCCGGCCAGACTAATGCACCCCAAGATCACTAGGATAACCGCAAGGATCTGTTTTTTTAACAATTTGTTCACTCCACTCATGAGGTTTGCTGCTCTTTGTTTACGGAAAGGTTTTATCGAATAAATCGATAAATGCTTTCACCTACACATACACTTTACCGTCCTTCGATTGATGGTTTGCGGATACCACTTCGACTCCGTTCACAAGTACCGTGAGGCCGGCGCTTTTATCCGCAGCCGCGACCATACTCACTCCATGCGCCGGTACATTGACGACGAGCAGAATAAACAAAACAAGTGCCATTACAATCATTTTTTTCATCGAATATTCACTCCATCTTCTTGATAACCCAATTTAGAAGTATCCGGGATAAGCTGTTTCACTAAGAAAAGGAGGGTGAGACCCCTCTTTAATTTTGGGTCGAAATTGTATTTGAGTTAAATGATAAATCCAGGCGGCCGCTCGATATCGTGTACGTTAAGAAGGAGTATGCGAAGGCAAACAGGAACGGGGTTATAAATATTCCGAAAGGCAGCACGAACCCGAACGGACCTGCCGTCAGTAATGCGCCTAGCAGTTTGGCTCTGGGGATTTTTGAAACGAAAATGGAAATACCGAACAGTATTGCCGTCAGGGGAAAGAACATCATCGATATCGAGATGGCTTCGCCCAACGGGGAGGGGGGCATGCCATTGGCTACCGTTTGCGGGGCATACTCCATGAGAACCGGCTTAACGAGTCCCATACACATTTTCATAAACACCTGAAAGACAAAACCGACCATCATCAGCATCGTGGCGACGAGCCCGAATCTGCCCATTTTATCCGCATATCCCATGAATACTCCCACGAGACCAAGCATGATCAGAGTCTGCGCGATCGAGTCGACAATGGTTTGAATAGTCGTCTCTCCCATGATCCCGTACATGATCGGTACTGTTGTGAATAGTATCGCACCAACCGTTCCTATCCTGGCAAATGCTGCAAGTCCTTTTTCTCTTGTCATTTATATAACCTCCTGTAATGAAATTCTAGAATAAGATTATATTGAATGAAGAGACTACGGGAGGATGAACTTTTATCACCCTGTTGTTAGTGCATGATTAAACCCAATTATTGTGGGGGGTATGGTTGCGAAAAGGGTAACTATCGCAACCTGAGAATTAGCGGAAACTTTAGTTTAGTTACGACATGATCTGCAAAAAGCCATCCCCCAAAGGATCCTTTTCGATTTCGAAAGGCTCTCTTTAGGGAATGCCATTTAACGCATCATCTCAGCGGAAGAACCACCAGAATGGGAACGTTGCTTCGCATAGCCGTCGGTTACCATCACGAACCCCATCCCGACATAGGACAACCCCCA
Organism: Cohnella suwonensis; assembly: GCF_042655365.1. Lineage (NCBI taxonomy): Bacteria > Bacillati > Bacillota > Bacilli > Caryophanales > Paenibacillaceae > Cohnella > Cohnella suwonensis. Next base: position 1,899 of record NZ_JBHSMH010000037.1, read on the forward strand.
GAACAAAGCTCCCCACTTCTCCATGCCCGGTAAAATCGGCAGCACCATGGATAGCAGCAACAAATACACGATCCAACGGGGAAACACTTTGGCTCGGAACGTGGCAATGGTAAATGCCGGCGTTCCGATAAACATGCCGATCATAATCATGATCTTCGTGAACATGATAAAGGCGTTTGCCCCCATATCCTGCATCAAGTCTTCCCCCGTTTGCCCTGAAGCCAACAACGACCAGACCATGCAGGCAGTGACAGCGTTAAAGAAAACTAGAAGCATGGCTGAGATAAATCCAATGGCGCCTGTTTCCCGCTGCACCAAGAACAGTCCGATCGAAGAAGCGGCCATCAATATACACGCTGCAAATCCAAAAAGCAATTCCGGCGTGCTGTCCGTCCCCCAGACGAGCGCCGACGGCGTCATTCCGATTCGGGTAATACCGGCTAGCAGCACCAATACGCCAAGCCATTTGAAAATCTTTTCCATCGTCAGATTCATTGTTTTCTTCCTCCTCATGATTTGTCGAGTGTCTCTCGACCGATGATCCAATCTTATCAACATGACAATCACAAGGAGTAGGGTAGCGAATTCCCGACTTTTCGGGAAAACAAATGGAATTCATAGGAATCCTGCCGATGTTATAATGGGTTAGATAGGAAAGGTGGATTTCGCGAATGAAGTCTCTTATTCATAAGCCGTATTGGGTTCAAGGGATTGTGATCGTACTTTGCCTATTGTTTATGACCGCCTATTTTCAAAGCATCCCGCTTTATTATGAGACGATGCGCACGGAATGCGTCTTCCATGCTTGCCAATATGCTCCGGCGCCGCCGGTCACCTCGGAAGAACTAAAGGCTCTTCATTTGACAAGCGATACGTATGCTTTGCTGTTTGTCATCATGGACACCCTGTTGACTGTATTCTTCTACGCGGCTGCTGCAATCGTTTTGTGGAAATGCTCTCGGGAATGGATGGGACTGCTGGGCGTCCTTATGCTCGTCAGCTTCGGAACCGTTTTTCCTTCCGTTCTGGCTCTGACCGACCCAGCCGGTTCCTTCCGGTATATATTTGTTGTTGGCTGGAGCTCCTTTATCCTGTTTTTTTTGCTGTTTCCGAACGGCAGGTTTATGCCGAAATGGACATCCATCGCAGCCTATCTTTATCTTTCCGTACAAGGAATAGGATTGCTTATTCCCGCTTTTCAAATGAACCACTGGCCCATTTGGGTGAAAAGCGTGACGCTATTCGTCCCCATTGCCGTCATGGCGTATTCGCAGCTTTATCGTTTTCGCCATGCGGATAGCCCCACACAACGGCAGCAAACCAAATGGGTCGTATACGGATTTGCGCTTACGCTCGCCGGGTTCGTCGCCGTCAACCTGATTTATTCTCCGGAAGTGATGCATAGCGCTTCGTCGTTTCTGTACATGAACGCCATTCTAAATGTATTTATGGCCATTGTCCCGACTACCTTGACCCTTTCGATTCTGCGTCACCGTCTGTGGGATATTGACCCGCTGGTGAACCGGACATTGGTTTACGCCGCTCTTTCGGCCTGTATTATTGCCATCTACATCCTCTCGGTAACGTATCTCGGCGGCATTTTTCATACCGAGGACAATCTCTTCATCTCGCTGTCAGCTACAGCTGTCGTTGCCGTCTTATTCGCTCCGTTAAAGGAACTGCTGCAGCGTGCCGTCAACCGAATGCTGTACGGAAAAAAGGATGAACCCTTCTCGGTGCTTGCGGAATTGAGCCGTCAGTGGGAACAGCCGATGGCGCCGGAAGCCGCCGCAGACGTGATCGTTCGAACCATTCGGGAATCGCTCCGTCTGCCGTATGCAGCAATCTCGTTCACGTTGAATGGCCGGGAAACGGTCGTTGCCTCTGCCGGAACCGGGAGTTCGGACATCGACCCGATCTCACTGCCTATCGTTCATAGAGGTGAGGATCTTGGCTTCCTGCTCGTTTCACCCCGTTCACCGGGAGAGCCTTTGACGGCGGAGGATCGGCGGTTGCTGGACGTGCTGATTCGACAAGCAGGACCGATCATTCAAGGGATTAAAATGTCCGTGGGATTGCAGTTGCTTGCCGCTGATGCGCAAGAATCTCGAGAGAGGCTGGTATTGGCCCGGGAAGAGGAACGGAGAAGATTGCGGAGAAATTTACATGATGATTTGGCTCCGAAGCTCGCCGCGCTGGCATTGAATGCCGCCGCCGCGGAACGTTACGTACGGAAAGACCCTGACACCGCTACCGTCATGCTTTCCGAGCTGAGGAAGGTCATTCGTTCCACGGTGGATGAAATCCGGGCGCTTGTCCACGATTTGCGGCCACTGGCCTTGGATGAGCTGGGCTTGCTCGGTGCCGTTCGGGAGCGTATCGACGAGCTTGCGAAAACGAGGCACCAGTTGTCCGAAGCCATGGCAGGTCCGGCATTCCGGATCGACATCGAGACGGACGAAGAACTGCCGCCTTTACCGGCTGCGGTGGAGGTGGCGGCTTTCCGGATCGTAACCGAATCGGTGGTCAACGTGATCAGGCATTCCAGGGCGTCTCTTTGTACCGTTAAGATTGGAGTTCTGGCAGATTCGCAGCTTCGAATTGAAATTTCGGACAACGGCATAGGCTTCGCCGAGCGCAAAGCCGCATCTCGCAACGGCGGTATCGGCATGAAATCCATGAGGGAGCAAGCTGCGGAGCTCGGAGGACATTGCCTGTTCGAGCAAAGGGCGGAAGGTGGCATGCGAGTGTCGGCTATACTCCCATTCGTTGTAACTGAGGAGGAGAGACCGGATGAATATATTGTTGGCTGATGACCATCCCCTGTTTCGGGCTGGAGTCCGAAATCTTTTGGCAACGACAGAAGATCTTCATATTGTTGGCGAAGCGTCGTCCGGGCATGAGGCGGTTGATTTGGCGGCGGCGCTGCGTCCTGACGTGATTCTGATGGATATTCGAATGCCGGGATTGAACGGAATCGAAGCGACAAAGAAAATAAAGTCGACTCTAGCAGACACGCAAATATTGATTTTAACGATGTTTAAGGATGACCGGTCGGTCTTTACGGCCATGCAGGCAGGGGCAAGGGGCTACATTCTGAAGGACGCTGAAGAAAATGATCTGCTGCATGCTATCCGTGTGGTTGCGAACGGAGGCGCCGTATTCGGGCCGGATATCGCATCGCGGATGATGGACTTTTTTGCCGAATCCCGCCCGAGCGAGCCGGATGATCCGGCTTATGCGGAACTGACGAGTCGCGAGCGTGAAATATTGGGGATGATCGCCCTGAACTCAACGAACGCCGAAATTGCTTCCTCGCTGCATCTTAGTATAAAAACAGTTGCTAACTATGTGACGATCATTTTGAACAAGCTGCAAGTATCGAACCGCAAAGAAGCGAAGCTGCTTGCGAAGAAATGGAATTTGCGCGATGAAGATGAAGAGGACACTGAGGGATGAGCACTGAAGGTTGATTCCGCATCTATTGAGAATTATCAAACGGGACACGCTAGTTTAATAATTTCCGGAATTACAATGGGATTCCTGAAGCCAATCCGACAGCTAAAATAAAAAAAAGCGGTTTGCCCAAAATGGGACATTCCGCTTTTTTTCATTTATCCAGCTTTAGATTTTCCATTTAGGTCGAACCCGACTGGCGCTTCGCTTGTAGAGCTCGCAGCTGTGCATCTTTTCATATTGGCCGTAACGAACTTATATCTCCCCGTACAAAGAAAGCTTCGCAACGAACCGATTGAAGTCGTTCATCTGACAGCCGCTTATGCTTTCTACTGCAGGGAGTATGGTCCCGAGGCTCAACGAACTGCCGAACAGCGATTGATCGATGGGTACGAGAAGAAATCCGACGGAAACCGACTGGCTGACAAAGGGAATTATTATATGTCGTATCCTTACGGTGCCGATGACTCCGAAGAATACTGGTGGGAGAACGGAATCCTCGCGGCGGAACCGGAAGCCGAAGCTTGGGCGGGTATGGCGCGGAAGAACTTGGAGTCCGGCCTGTATGCTTGCTGCGTATCCAAGACATACGGGCTGTTAACCGGCGTCCTGGATCGGATGCACCGATGGATCTCGTCGAACGCCCGTTATCGGTTCGATGAGGAGAGACAGTGGTACGCGGAATACCACACTTTCGAAGGAATGAATATCGAGCGGGATGCCATTGTGAAGGTATATATTCCTATTCTGTCAGAGGAGACTGATGGTCATGCGAAACTCAAATCTTAAAAGAACGAATCCGGACGGTTCGGAGTGGTATTTCAAGACGACATTGCCCCCGCAGAAATGCGTTGTCGTGCCTAACAAGCGCGGAGACTACGATGCGGCCTGCCGCGTCGTCGATCAATATGTCAGCGACAACGGCATTATTCTAGATACGAATGAACGCAAATACATCATCTGCGAACGCTACAACTATGAAGGCGAAGGCTTCGCCAAGTATTCGCTTCCGATTCGAACGATTAGGGAGGGGGAGAGATGAGCCAAAGGCCGGCAAGTAAAAAATCCCCCGAAGGCTACCGGCCGTTTATCGTGCCAAAAGCGCTAAAAATCATAAATGGAGGAATCTCAATGAACAAACCATTGCAAAAGGATGAAGGGATGAAGTCGGCAAGTCCCATCAAGAACAAAGTCGGAAGCATTTTTGTCCCTGTACGGGATATTGAGCAGTCGCGCAACTGGTATTGCAGGATTCTTGGGCTAAACGAAGATGACTGCGGTATTATATCCGGTCATTTATGCCCGCTGCCGATGGAAGGAGTTGGCGTCATTCTGGATACGATGCCGATGTGGGGTGGCAAAGAGCCGGCGGAGCGCCTTCTATCGAAACGCCTGCTTTTATGCTCCTGACAGAGGACTTGCAAGGCTCGCTGGCGTACATGAAAGAGCTCGGAGTCGAGCTTGTCACGGAGATCGAACATGATCACTGGTTCGTCGTGAAAGATCCGGACGGCAACAAATTGATGATTTGTCGTGAATGATGGATATCAGCTAAGGGATCGCGTCGAATAGGTGCGCTTAATGAGATGCGACAGCTGGAGCGATTGGATTGCTTGGCAGGATAACCCGATAGCTGTCGGTGATGAATAAAATGGAGAACCAAACACGCGCTTATATTCGTTACAATGCGTTACACAGATAGACAAAGGCCGGGTAAGCCACCCTCTCCAAGGTGACGAACCCGGCCTTCCACGAATTCTCATGCTAGCTCGCTGAAAGTAATAACCGTTTATTCTCGCGAAAATGCGTCAACTGAATTCCAGCGAAGCCTATCCGATGATCTCGAAGTCGTCAATGTTGATGCGCTGTCCGGTAGTGCCGGCTACGACGATCTTGAAGCGGACGCTGCCGGTTTCATTAACTGTAATCGTCTGGCTGGCTAAAGTGCTGCCGCTCGTGTAGGGTCCGCCAACATCGGTCCACGTAGAGCCGCTGTTGATCGATTTCTGCAGCTTCCAGTTTGCGCCCGAGTCGCTGCCGAAATTGGCATGCTTCACGACTACGGTAGAGGCGCTGGTCACGTTGAAATTCATAGCGATATATCCGGCGGCTTTAATTCTTGCCGACTTCGTACCGTTCTTCTTATCGGTAGACAAGTCGCCGATCAGCGCGTTGTCGAATCTCCATGATCCGCCTGCCAGCGTCACGTCCGCAGCCGTATAGGCTGTTTTCGTTCCGCTCTCGAAGGGCTCAACGCTACTAGCGATCGGGGTAATGACCACGTCATCGATGTTGATGCGCTGGCCGGAAGTACCGCCGGCAACGATTTTGAAGCGGACGCTGCCGGTTTCATTGACGGCAATCGTCTGGCTGGCCAAGGTGCTGCTACTCGTGTATGCTCCGCCAACATCGGTCCAGGTCGAGCCGCTGTTAGTGGATTTCTGCAGCTTCCAGTTCGCGCCCGTGTCGGTGCCGAAATTCGCATGATTCACCGTAACCGAAGCGGCACCGGTTACGTTAAAGTTCATGGCGATGTATCCGGCCGCCTTGAGTCTTGCTGATTTCGTTCCATTTTTCTTGTCCGTCGCCGAGTCGCCGATCAGCGAGTTGTCGAATCTCCAAGAGCCGCTGGTCAACGTTACGTCCGCAGCCGTATAGGCTGTTTTCGTGCCGCTCTCGAAGTTTTCCGTACCTCCGCCGCTGCCCGATCCGCCGCCTGTAACATACCCGTAAGAACCCGCTTTGAAGGTGGAAGAATCCCACCATTTGTACCCGGCTGCCGGACTCGCCCATGGCTCCGTCTGCGGCTCGGTAGAAGTAGAAGGAGTTTCGATCGCGAGCAGGGAGGTAGCTGTATCCAGAGTAAGTCCAGATACTTGATTAAGCGCCGTGTAGCTTTCTTGTACCGCAAGCCAGTTCACGATATTGACGAGCAGAACGTCATTGTCGACTTCTTGAAAGCCGTCATAGGTTGTTTTGGATCCGCCTGTTTCTTCCCGTTTATATTTCGGCGTAATGTCCTCGACAGGGGAAGAGTCGCCGATAGCGGCGGCTTTGCCAAGTCCTACCTTAGCAACGGCCGCATATGGGCCTTCATCTAGACCGCCGCCTTCGTATACGCCTTGGTCTACCGCATTGGCCCAACCGGTGGTCGTATTCGCGATATAGACAATGCCTTTGGCTTTATTCGGATCCGTAATCGCGATGGTGGATCCAGCGTGCATCGACACAGTGCTTACGCCGGTCGTTATCCCGAAGGCCTGAGCCGCGGGGACGATGTAGTCGGAATTAATGTCGCCAAGCGCGTTATAGCGAAGCCGCATTCCGAAGTTGCTTGCCAGCCAGTCCGAGCTGCTGACGCCATTCATGGCAGCGGATGCGGCTTCTTCGGCACTCATTCCAAGGGAGGGATTGCTCCATGCACCCCGTCGATAGCCATTAAACGCTTCCGAGGCATCCCACCGATTTTTGTTGCGATCGGCATTATAGTGATCCGCGATGAAGAAAATGCTGCCGCCGGCCTCTACGTAATCGATCATGGCCTGCTGCTCGGTTGTTTTATAAGGAATATTCGCTTCCGGAATGACGAATACGGCGTAGTTCTGTAAATCGGCTAAGGTAATGGCCGTATTCTTGCGAAGCTCTTTAACGTAATAGCCTTCGGCCGCCAAGGCGTTCCCGAAGTCGGAAAATGCTCCGTCTATGACCCAATCGGCCGCTCCCGCGGTTTGTCCGTGCGTATTATCGAACAGCACCGATTTACCGTTGGCCGTTCCGACCGGATTAATAAAGGGAGCGGGATCCGCCGGTCCTTCGGCTTGAGCCGAGAATGGGACAAGCCCTAGAATGAATACGATAGCCAATAATAGCATAGTCATTCGATTTTTCTTCAACACATCATTTCCACCTTTCTAGATTTGAGATGGGTTTTTGAAAACAACTTCAGTCTACCATGCGTAATAGGGTTTAATTTACATTTAAATGTAAAATTAGTGTAAAATATTAATAAACAACCAAAGAATTAATTCGATAAATCGATCAACAAAAAATCAACAGAGATTCTTCTATTTCCCAAGTCATCTATACAGAGTTGTCGATTTATGTATAAAATATTGTTTATATGTGGAAAAGGTATATCCTACAGATACTAACAAAGGAGTTACAACAAGTCATGCGTATTTTTCGTAGTTTGGTCCTGTTGCTTGCAGTCGTTCTTGTTACTCCGTTTTACGCGTTGCAATTCGCCCAAGCGGAAGAAGTCGTGTTCGCGGATCCCGTTCTTGAGCAAGCCGTTCGGCAGCAGCTTGGGATTACGGGCAGTCTTTCGCAAACCGACTTAGATCAGTTATCTATTTTGGATTTGAAAGAAGGAACCGTTAATTCGTTGAATGGATTAGAGCATGCGCATAATCTGAGCGTGGTTACTATAAACAACGCCAATGTGTCCGATTTAACGCCTCTTGCTTCTTTGACCGAGCTTGTCTATTTGAGTATGAACAATAACCGCATTCAAGATATTCGTCCGCTATCAGGACTACGGAAATTACTTTATCTTGATCTATCGGGAAATCAAATATCGGATGTGTCCTCGTTGTCTAGCATTACTTCTATAGATGAGCTGATCTTGGCCAACAATCCGATTGATTTAAAAAATACCGACAATCGGAACGCGTTGCTCTCTCTGAAACAGAAAGGCGTCGCCATCGATATTCCAATAGAGGAGACGGCTCCGGAGCAGTCGCAGTCTCAGCCGGCAACGGCAGAACCGCAGCTTAAATGGACGAAGCTTTACCCGGAGCGGACCGACCTCGCCAATCATAAGGATCTCTATGCTTATGGCAACGGGATCTACGTCAGCTCGGACGGCTCCACGTCGAAGGACGGCGTCACTTGGAGCAAAAATCCGAAGCTCGCAAATTTCAAAATGCGAGCCATCGTATGGGGCAAAGGCCGGTTCGTCGCTCTTGAATTCAAATTATACAACAAGTCGTCGCTGTGGACTTCGGCGGACGGTCTGAATTGGACGGAATACGATCAGAAAATCGATAACCTGTATTCGATCGCGTTCAACGGCAGCAGGTTCGTAGCCGTCGGCGGCGATAGCAGAACTGGGCTTGTCATGACGTCCGAAGACGGCTTGCATTGGACCAAGCGCAATACCGATATGAAGTCGGGTTTGGGCGACGTCTCTTGGGGCAATGGCACTTTCGTCGCGTTTAACGAAGGCGCGTTCGCCGTGTCCAAAGACGGCATAGCGTGGAAGAAGGTTGCGTCCCCAGCGAAGGATAAGCCCTTTCGGGATTTGCATTTCGGAGGAAGCGCCTTCGTCGCGGTCGGAGATTTTGCGTTGTTTACGTCCAAGGACGGGGTCAAATGGAGCTCCGTGCCATCTGACGGAATTTACTGGAGCAGAATCATTTGGGTGAAGGATCGATTCTTTATCGAAGGCTCGAAGTACTCCAAGGACAAAATAGAGACGATTGCCGTATTTAAGACATCGAAGGACGGGAAAACATGGTCCGACGTTGTCGGTCTCGGTCCTCTAACTTCCAAGCAGTATGGAACCTTCGGGACTTTTTATCATTTGAATACCCTGCATGACGGTAAACAGTATGTCACTTATACGGACATTGGCATCTTTACTTCCGTGGACGGCGTCCAATGGAAGCTGACCAAGAAAGCCACCATCAAACCGTTCTACCTGACCAACTCTGCCGTCGGAAACGGCAAATTGGTCGCCGTCGGCGGTACGGTGGACGACTACTATCCCAAAGCCGAAAAAGTAGCCGATCGAGGCGTATGGTCAATCGATTCCAAGGGAGCCTATCGATCCAACCTTGAGTTCGGGAAATTCCCGCTTTACGACGTCATATGGACAGGCAATCAGTTCTTTGCCATCGGTGCAGAAGGTCTTATGATGACGTCCAAGGACGGGATTAAGTGGAGTAAAGCGGCTTCGCCAACCAAAGAAACGCTATCCCGAATCATTCAGGCGAACGGGACTTACTATGTCACGGGTTCCAATGGGCTCATTATGACCTCGAAGGACTTGAAGACATGGAAGAAACAGAAGACGAACACGGAGGCGTTCATTAGCTCGATTGCCTGGAACGGCAAAAAGTTCGTTGCTGTCGGCGATTGGGGAGTAACGTTAGTATCCGATAACGGTACCGTATGGAAGGCAGGCAGCAAAATCAAGAGCGCGAACGGAGACGCCATTTACAACTTGTCGGACGTCGTCTGGGGCAACGGAGTGTTCATCATGACGGCTGCGCAGAGATATCATGTGGATCGGGAGTACACCGTGTTCAAATCCGCGGACGGTACGACATGGAAGAAGCAAAGCCTTGCATACTCGAGTCCGGCAGGCGTGAGTACGCTGTCTCCGAGTTTGTACAGCATTCGTTATTTCGGCGATACGTTCGTAACGGTCGGCAACAACGGATCCGTCTATTTGTCCAAGGACGGGGACCAATGGTCGAGAGAAGCGATTCCCGATAGCGTCATCCTATTCTCGGCACAATTATTTAACGGTAAGCTATATGTAACGGGCTATACGCATCAAATTTATATCGCCGAGTTCAAGGCGCAATAGATAACAACAAAGGAGTTACACCACGTTATGCGAACTTTTCGTAGTTTGGTCCTGTTGCTTGCAGTCGTTCTTGTTACTCCATTTTACGCGTCGCAATTCGCCCAAGCGGAAGAAGTCGTGTTCGCGGATCCCGTTCTTGATCAAGCCGTTCGGCAGCAGCTTGGGATTACGGGCAGTCTTTCGCAAACCGATTTAGACCAGTTGTATTCTCTGGTGTTGAATGAAGGAACCGTTACGTCGTTGAATGGATTAGAGCATGCGCATAATCTAGTCGAATTTACATTAAACAACGCTAATGTGTCCGATTTAACGCCTCTTGCTTCTTTGGCCGAGCTAAACTATTTGAGTATGAACAATAACCGCATTCAAGATATTCGTCCGCTAACCGGACTACGGAAATTATATTATCTCGATCTATCGGGAAATCAAATTTCGGATATCTCCTCGTTGTCCGGCGTTACCTCTTTAATGGAGCTGCATTTGGCAAACAATCCGATCAATCTAAAGGAAAATAACAATCGGAACGCACTTATTTCCTTAAGACAAAAAGGCGTCGATATCGATATCGAAATCGAGGACACTCTTCCTGTTGAGCAATCTCAAGAAGAGCAGCCGATAGTCGTTCAAGGGCCTACTCTTACCTGGACCAAGCTGTTCAAAGAGTATACGGACGCGGATTACCGTACGAACAAATACTCCGAATACGCTTATGGCAACGGGATCCATGTCTCCAGTGAGGGCTATACGTCCAAGGACGCCGTACATTGGACAAGAAATCCGGCGAAAATCTCTTTCAAGGATGTCGTCTTTGGCAAGGGACGTTTCGTCGCGGTCGGACGCGAAGACAGCGATGAGATTCCCATTTGGACCTCAATAGACGGCATCAATTGGACGGAAACTGCGCGACTCCCGGCAAATGCTTATCTGTCTCTTATTGCATTCAGCGGAACGAGGTTCGTCGTGGCCGGCGGACGAAATTCCGCAGGCTCTATTTTCTCCTCGGAAGACGGTACAAAGTGGACCGAACGCAAGACCGGCATGACGACTACCCTTAAAGGCCTCGAATGGGGCAACAACGCTTTCGTCGCGCTCGGTTATCAAGGGGCCAAATTCCTCGTATCCAAAGACGGAATCACTTGGAAGAAGGTGAATATTCCCGTCAAACCCTACGTCGATATGTGGTCGCTTTCGTTCGGCATGGGATTTAGCGGAAAAGCGTTCTTCGCAACCAATTATGAAGACGCTTATATAACTTCCAAGGATGGCGTGAAATGGACGACGATAGCTAAAGATGCCAACGGCATCCTTTGGGGTGAATTCCGACGAATCACGGACCGCTATTATGCTATCGGCTTCAAAACAACGAATGGGAAACGGGTCAGTTCCTATCGAACCTCCAAAGACGGCGTCAAATGGACCGATGTCAAATATAACGGCAAGGCCGAGGATTTCGGGCTTGACGAGGTCATTCGTGACGGCAAACAGTATTTTAGCTATACGAGCACGGCTATATACGCATCAGCCGATGGCGTGAACTGGAAGCAGACGAAGAAAATAAACCGTATCCCGCCCTACCTGTTCCGCTCCGCGATCGGAAACGGGAAGATGGTGTTAATCGGAGGCGGAAGCTCGGATGCGTGGGGCTTCGTCACGATCGACTCGTCCGGGAAAGTTGCATACGATATGGAGGATACTCCCTATAAGCTCCACGACGTCATCTGGACGGGCAGCCAGTTTTTTGCCGTCGGCAGCGCAGGGGTCATGATGACGTCCAAGGACGGGACCGCGTGGAAGAAAGCGGCTTCGCCGACCAAACAATCGCTATCCCGAATCATTCGCGCGAACGGGACTTATTATGTTACGGGTTCGAACGGGCTCATCATGACTTCGAAAGATTTGAAGACGTGGAAGACGCAGAAGACGAACACGGAAACGGACCTTTACTCCATCGCCTGGAACGGCAAGAAATTCGTCGCCGTAGGCGATTGGGGAGTGACGTTAGTATCCGATAACGGCACTTCATGGAAGGCGGGCAGCAGAATCAAAGACTCTAGAGGAGACTCCGTATACGAGTTGTCCGATGTCATGTGGGGGAATGGAACTTTTATCATTGCGCCGGCGCAGAAATATAACTTGGATATTCCGTACACCGTATTTAGATCTGCTGATGGAACGAAATGGACGAAGGAAGAACTGGGCGATTCGAAAGAACGGTTCCCGTCCATATTTGGCGTTCACTATTTAGGCAACACCTTCGTAGCCGTCGGCGATTACGGAGCCGTATTTTTATCCAAAGACGGGGACAAGTGGTCGAGGGAAGAGACTCCGGACAGTCCCAAGCTATTTGCGGCGGAATTATTTAACGGCAAGCTGTATACGTTCGGCCTGGGGACTCAAATTTATGCTGCCGAGTTCAAGACGCAATAGATTGACGAAATCCGCGATGGGTCGAAAGATATAAATGGCCAAAGGATAAGAAGGGTCGGGAAAGCCACCAGTTCGGTGTGCCCCCGGCTCTTTGTAGTTTCAAGTCAACGTGCGGCGGTGTTAGGAAAACAGCATAAAAATAAAAAGAAGTTGATTTTCGTTCGGAATCATTTTATAAATAGATTAGAATAATTATTATTTAATACTAATTTTATTTAAGGAGAGATTAAGAATGGATATGGTTGCTGCTAATGCCGGAAAGTGCCCGTTCCCGCACGGAAGCGCTGCAAGTCACAAATCCGGCGGTACGACGAATAGAAACTGGTGGCCGAATCAGTTGAATTTGAACATTCTCCATCAACATGACCGCAAATCGAATCCTTTGGGCGAAGATTTTGATTATGTAGAGGAATTCGGTAAATTAGACTACCCAGCGCTTAAGCAAGATCTTCGCGATCTCATGACGAACAGTCAAGATTGGTGGCCGGCCGACTACGGACATTATGGTCCATTCTTTATACGTATGGCTTGGCACTCCGCGGGCACTTACCGTACGGGTGACGGCCGCGGAGGGGCTGGAACCGGCACGCAGCGTTTTGCTCCCCTTAACAGCTGGCCCGATAACGGCAACCTGGATAAAGCTCGTCGACTGCTGTGGCCGATTAAGCAAAAGCATGGCAACAAAATCTCTTGGGCCGACTTGTTTATTCTAACCGGTAATGTCGCGATTGAATCGATGGGCGGCAAAACATTCGGTTTCGGCGGCGGACGCGCGGACGTGTGGCACCCGGAAGAAGACATCTACTGGGGCGCGGAAACGGAGTGGCTGGGGGATAAGCGTTATACGGGCGATCGCGAGCTCGAGAATCCGCTTGCCGCCGTTCAGATGGGTCTGATCTACGTGAATCCGGAAGGTCCGAACGGTAAGCCGGATCCGCTTGCAAGCGCTCGAGATATCCGCGACACCTTCAAGCGGATGGGCATGAACGATGAAGAGACCGTTGCTCTCGTCGCCGGCGGACATACATTCGGCAAAGCGCACGGCGCAGGCGATGCCGCGCATGTGGGTGCTGAGCCGGAAGCTGCTTCTGTCGAAGCGCAAGGCTTAGGTTGGCTCAGCACGCACGGCTCCGGCAAAGGCCGCGACACCATCACCAGCGGCATCGAAGGGGCTTGGACCGCGAATCCGACGCAGTGGGACAATGGTTATTTCGAGCTCCTGTTCGGATACGAATGGACGCTTACGAAGAGCCCGGCAGGCGCGCATCAGTGGACGCCGGTAAATCCGGCCGCGGAGCATCTCGCTCCGGACGCGGAGGATGCATCCATTCGCGTTGCGACGATCATGACGACCGCGGATATGGCATTGCGCGTCGATCCGGCGTACGAGAAAATTTCCCGTCGTTTCTACGAAAATCCGGATGAGTTTGCGGATGCATTCGCTCGTGCATGGTTTAAGCTCACGCACCGGGACATGGGTCCTCGCGCAAGATATCTAGGCCCGGAAGTTCCCGAAGAAGTGCTGATCTGGCAAGATTCCGTGCCGGCCGTTGAATATGCATTAACGGACGCGGAAGTAGAAGATATTAAAACAAAAATTCTAGACTCCGGACTTACGGTCAGCGAACTGGTCACGACGGCTTGGGCTTCGGCTAGCACCTTCCGCGGTTCCGACATGCGCGGCGGCGCGAACGGCGCTCGCATCCGGCTTGCGCCGCAGAAGGACTGGGAAGCGAATCAACCCGCGCAACTGACCAAAGTGCTTACGATCCTAGAAGGCATTCAAGGCGACCTAGATGTCAAAGTCAGCCTCGCCGATTTGATCGTACTTGGCGGTAGCGCCGCGGTGGAAAAAGCTGCGCGCGATGCGGGCTTTGACGTCACCGTTCCTTTTGCTCCCGGACGCGGCGATGCAACGGAAGAGCAAACCGACGTAGAAAGCTTCGCGGTGCTGGAGCCGATCGCCGACGGTTTCCGCAATTATCTGAAGAAGCATTATAGCGTAAGCCCGGCAGAGCTTCTGGTAGACAAGGCGCAACTGCTTAACCTGACCGCACCGGAAATGACGGCTCTTATCGGCGGCATGCGCGTTCTAGGAACGAACTTCGGCGACACCAAACACGGCGTATTCACCGATCGCGTAGGCATGCTCACGAACGACTTCTTCGTGAACTTGCTCGATATGGGAGTACAGTGGAACCCGGTAGGCAGAGATGTATTCGAAGGAAGCGATCGCAAGACCGGCGAAGTCGTTCGTACGGCGACGACCGTCGACCTCGTATTCGGTTCGAATTCCGTTCTTCGTGCCATTGCGGAAGTATATGCCCAAGACGATAACCAAACAAAGTTCGTGCGCGACTTTATTGCCGCTTGGGTAAAGGTAATGAATGCGGATCGTTACGACCTTCGTTAACGGCTGCCGCGGGCAGAGTCTCCAAACCTAAAAAAGCGTCAACTGAACATGTAAAGCAAGGAGCAGTATTTTATTAAATACTGCTCTTTGCTGTAGAGTAAGGGTAAGCGTCAAATAGCCCCCACCTATTAAATAGATGAGGGCTAAGTTATGCTGATCTATGATTTAAATATACGGCAGGTCAACGGCAATGACGACGACC
>NZ_JBHSMH010000038.1:0-69881 GCF_042655365.1 Cohnella suwonensis
TCCTTCTGAGGCAAGGGGATAATAGTACGATTGTTCCAAAATGACACGTAAATTAGGATAAGCCTAGATGAGTAGATGTCCATAAAACCTATACTTTCTGATCCTTCAAGCAAAAACGCCTTCGGCGTCCTTCGGACGTCGGAGTAGCTTTGCGGAGGTTATTCAGAAATGGATAAGCGTGAAACTTATACATTCTGAATAACTCAAAAAAAGCTCGTTACACCGTCCGTCAAGACGGGGGAACGAGCTTTTCGTTCTTCTCGGGCGGGCAGCCGAACGACGGTCTATTCGACTGAAACTTCAGCCACCTCTCCGCTGTATGCTTCCACTGGAACTCGCTCAGCACGCGCTCCTTTCCCTTTTTGCCCATCTCGTTGCGAATCGATTCATGGGCGAGCAGGTAGCCGATCCGGGAAGCCAGCTCCGGCACGATGTCCGGCTGATCGTCTGTCACAAGATAACCTGTCGAACCGTCAACGACGATTTCCTTCATGCCTCCGGCTCTCGTCGCCACGACCGGAAGCTCGGCAGCCATCGCCTCGATATTGACGAGCCCGAACGCTTCCTGGCCGACGGACGGTACGACGGCAATATCCGCCATCGCGAACCAGCCCGTGATCTGATCGTGCGGAACATACGGTTGAAAATGAACATGCTTTTTCCAGTGCTCCGCCTGTTTGTACAACCTTCTTACATATTCCGTCTGACGATGGAAGCCGTATTGCGCGCTGCCGACGATCACGAATAGCGCATCGGGCTCCGCAGCGATAATCCCTGGTATCGCCGACAGCAGATGGTGCACGCCTTTCTGCGGAACGAGCCGCCCAACGTACAATATAATCGGTCTTAGGCCCCATCCCATTTTCGTCCGCCATTGCTTGCGAGCAGCCATTCCTTTCGGAGTAGATTTTCCCGGGAATCTCGACGCGTCTACGCCCAGATGGTTAACCAGAATCTTCTCCGTGACCTGAGGGACACTGCCGCAAATATAGGACTTCAGAAACTCGCTGTTCACTTGAATATCGTCCGCGGCACGAAGACATTCCAGCATCTGGGCTTCATTTAAGTACGGCGTGCCGATGTAAGTCGTCGAGTGCAGGTTTACGATGATGCGGGAATAAGGAAAATCGCGTTTAAGATAAGGTACCCACAGCGGACGGTTCTCGACTTGAATAACGTCCGGCCGGAATTTCGCCAGCCTGCCGCATACGAGCCTAAAGTACCTTTTTTTATCCGTTGCGGGAAACCGCTCGATCCGAACGCCGTTAAGCCGGTCTCGGGCGGGCAGCCTTTTGCCGAGACGGCCGTAGATTCTGGCGTCGATATCCGGCAACAGGCAGGGTACGACTTTTTCCACCACGCGCTCGACCGAGCCGCCCATCGACGACGGTACGGTATACGCTCCAGGGGTTACGAATGCCGTTTTCAGCATCGTCGCACTCTCCTCGCCTGACCTAATCTAGGCTGACAAAACAGCATATACGAATACCGTGCGATCCGTCACGGCGTCTACCCGCCGCTCCTCCGCCCATCGCGACTATTGCACTTTGGCGATCAATGTGTCACAATTCACGGGAATGTAATTTACGACAAAGGAGTGCACGGCCGCATGGCTCGCTCGCTGCTGCGCTTGATGACGGAGCTGTCCTCTCGCAAGTTCGTGTCCCGCATTACGGGACGTTTCGCTAAATCCTCGCTAAGCCGCCGATGGATTCCCCGCTTCGCCAAAATGTACAACATTCCTGTCGAGGAAGCGGAGAAACGGCTGAACGAATATGTATCTCTCAATGATTTCTTTACGCGCAGGCTAAAGCCGGGCAGACGTCCGATCGACGCGGCCGCCGATGCTTTGGTAAGTCCGGTCGACGCGCGCATTACCGGTTGCGGCGTCATCGAAGACGGGATGCTGCTTCAGGTGAAGGGCCAGGATTATACGCTGGAGGAGCTGCTTAACGGCTCTCCCCGGATTTCCCAATACAGGCACGGCTATTATTGGGTACTTTATTTGAGCCCGACGGATTATCACCGCATCCATTCGCCTTGCGAAGGCGAGATCGTCGAAACCGAGCACATTCCCGGCAAAGTGTATCCCGTCAACGAATTCGGCTTGACGTCCATGCGCCGCGTGTTGTCCCGCAACGAGCGTCTCGTCACCTACGTCCGCAGCGACGTCGGGGAAACGGCCGTCGTCAAGGTAGGCGCGCTGAACGTCAGCAGCATCAAGTACGTGGAACCGATGCCGAAGACGCTCGGTCGCGGCGACGAACTCGCCTATTTCGAGTTCGGTTCGACGATCGTCCTTCTCACCGAAGACGGAACGTTGCAACCGCGCCCGGATCTCCGTACCGGCGACAAAGTGCGCATGGGCGAGAAGCTCGGCACGTTGATCCGCCGTTCCTGAATCTATCGATCGTAAAAAAGCTCGTCCGACAGGCCATTAGGCCGACGGACGAGCTTTTTTACGCGAGGTCGATTCCCGCTATTCCGGCGGCCTATCGGATTTCCGAAGGACTTTTGCCGGTGTACTGCTTGAATTGACGGCTGAAGAAAAAAATATCGCGGTAGCCGAGCGCGTCGGCCACCTCCGTCACGTTCATCCCCGCGTGCATGAGCAGATGCTGCGCCCGTTCGATCCGCGTCCGGATCATGTAAGTCTGCACGGACATGCCGATCAATTCCTTGAACTTGATCGAGAAGTAACGCGGGGACAGTCCCGCCCGCTTGCCCAAATCTTCGACCCGATGCACGACGCCCGGATGCTGCTGGATGTAGTTGGCGACTTCGCGGATGCTCTCGGTCAACTGGTTGCTCGCCTTGCGCTCGACGGGTTCCTCGCGATCATGGCGTAACAGGTGGATGAGCAGTTGCTTCAGGATGAGCTGCGCCTCGATTTCGGCCGCGAACGTACGCACGAGGAACAACCGGACGTACTTGGCCAGCATGTGCTCGAAATCGAACGTATCCTTCAATTCCCTGTAAGGGGCGGGAACGTCGGACACCGATTCGTCGACGTCGAAATGGATGTACGTCAGCACGAGCGGCTTTTGCGGATTGTGGGTCGCGCTCGTATGGTCGCCGGGACGGAAAAGAAAGCAGCTCCCCTTGCCGAGCTCGTAAGGCTTGCCGTTCAGGAAAAGCTCGCCTTCGCCGCTCCAGACGTAGAACATATCGTAGTTCGCGAGCGGCTTTTCCCGCTTCTGCCACTTCCAGCCCGGCTCGCACGATATTTTGGCGAACGCCGGCAACAGCCGAAGCGACGACGGGGATACGTTAAGCATGAACGGTTCCTCCTTGGACTATGTCGATGTCGATCCATCCGAGCCGGGTCGCCGCGTCCCGAATTTCCAGCACGCCTCGGCCGATGCTTTCTTCGTTCAAATGCGCGAAGCCGAATACGGCCGACCTGCCTGGCGCCGGAGCGCCTTCCGTATCCGGCGCGTAGCCGTATGCCGCTCCGTCTTTCCAAGCGACGCCTCGTTTCGCGCATTCCTCTACGAGCTTATCGTAACGATCTTCGTCCAGTTTCCACTTCGCGTACAGATGTAGCCCCGCGTCCGAAGGCACGACTTCGAACATTCGCCCGAGCTTCTCTTCGATACCCGTTCTCAGCTTGCGCTCCAGTTTGCCGAACGTTCGGCGCATGCGCCTCATGTAGCGGTCGTATCCGCCCCCGGACATCCAGCTCGCGAGCGCCTGTTGCTCCGCGATGCCCGTCGGGTACGGATCGTACAACCCCTTCGCCGCGGCGAAAGGACCTAGCAACTCGTCCGGCAGAACGGCGTAGCCGATCCGGACGCCCGCTCCCATCGAACGGGAGAACGTGCCGACGTAGACGACTCTGCCTTCCTTGTCGAGCGACTTCAACGGCTCGATCGGGCGGCCTCCCCAGCGGAAGTCGCTGTCGTAATCGTCTTCGACGATCCACGCGTTCCGGCGCGCCGCCCAAGCGAGCAGCGACCTGCGGCGTTCGTAGCTGAGCACGACCCCGGTCGGAAAATGCCTCGTCGGCGTTACGAACAGCAAGCCGGCGTCCCAATCGTCGGTAATGATGCCGTTGGCATCGACCGGCTGCGCGAGCGTTCTCGCCCCCGTGGCGCGAACGGCGAGCCGGATGCCGGTATAGCAGGGATTCTCGACCACCGCGGTCTTCCCTTCCTCCAGCAGCAGCTGGGTTAGAAGCGCGATCGCCTGCATCGAGCCGCCCGTAACGACGACCTGGCCGGCTTCGCAAGAGATGCCCCTCTCCCGTCGCAGCCGTTCCGCGATCGCTTTCCTCAGCTCGAAGCTTCCTTCCTTCTCCAAGCCGGCTCTTCCCGTCTCGCCCAGAACCTTCCATTGATGAGCGACTTCGGCTTTCCACTCCGTCCAAGGAAACCAATCCCGGCCGACCCCTTCGGGCACGAACGATACCGTTGCTTCCGGAAGCTTCGCGGCGCGCGCCTCTTCCTCGGGCGGTGTCCCTTTCCGTCCGGCGCGTTCGGGAAGCATCGACTTCCGGTCGGCGACTTCGGCCATAAGCCTTCGCGCCCAACCGGTCAACGCGGGAGCCGCTTGGGGAAGCGGTTCTCTCTTCGCCGCGCCGACCGGCTTCGCCCAGTCCGGTTGCCCGTCCGAATCGTCGAGGCCCGCGACGAACGTTCCTTGGCCGATGCCCGCCTGCACGAACCCTTCCGCCGTCAGCATCTCGTAGGCGAGGCTGACGCTGCCCCGCGACAAGCCGTACAGCGAAGCGAGCGTTCTCGTCGAAGGCAACCTCTCTCCCGGGGCGAGCTTGCCTTCCGTGATCGCTTCGCGAACGGCCAAGTAAAGCGCCAGATGCTTGCTGCCGCACTCGGCCAGCTTAACGGAATACGCGAAAGGGGAACTCAACGGACTCGCCTCCTGCCGATCATAATGGACTAGTGTTTTTAATGTAAATTGGATCTTTTCACTTGTCAATGCCGACGATAAACTTAGCCTCAACCAATCGGTGCGGGAGGCATGCAAGATGAGAAGAAAAGAATTCGAAGTGACGGAAAGCGAGCTCTGCGAAAGCTTCCTGAAGGAAAAAAACGACGGCGTCCTGACGTTCGCCGGGGCCGACGGATGGCCAAAGGCGGTTCCGCTCAACTACGTGTTTCACGGAGGAGCGATTTATTTTCACGGCAGCAAGCAAGGGGAAAAAATGGCCGGCCTCGCCGCGAACCCGCGGGCCGAATTCGTCGTGTACCAAGCGCACGCGTTTATCCCTTCCTATTTCTCCGATCCGTATTTGGCTTGTCCGGCTACCGTCTTCTTCCGTTCCGTCCGCGCGAGGGGCAATGTCGAGCAGGTGACCGACGCCGCGGAGAAAGCGTCCGCCCTGCAAGCGCTCATGACCGTGATGCAACCGGAAGGCCGGCATGCGCCGATCGACGCGGCGGACGCGAAATATTCGGCTTCTCTTAAGGGCGTCGCCGTACTCCGGCTCGACCCGATCGACATCGCAGGCAAGTTCAAATTCGGCCAAAACCTGTCCGACAAACGAAGGGATCAAGTCGTAGGCGGACTAAGCGAAAGAGGTTTGCCCGAGGACGAAGATGCGATAAAGCGTATACGCGACAGCGCGTTAAAGTGTCCAATGCGTGACAACTAGGAGGACCGGATTGTTTTTTATGGCGAATCGCGCCGATTGCAATGACGCTCCTCCTTCAATGGTGTATAATATCACCTAATGAATATTGGAAGGATGGAAGTTATGAACCCGCTCGCGCAGCAATTGAACGACACGCTTTCCCGGGACAATCCTCATGTCGCCGAGATGTTGTCCGGTTTGGGCAAAGCCATCTACATGCCTAAGCTGGGCATCCTTAGCCAATCCGCAGAAGCCAAGCAAAAGGCTAAGCTATACAACGCCACGATCGGCATCGCGACCGAGAAGGGCAAGCCGATGCATCTGGAAGTCATTCAAGAAACGTTGTCCGCTTACGATCCGAAGGACATTTACGAATATGCGCCGCCTGGCGGCAAACCGGAACTACGCAACATCTGGCGAGACAAAATGCTGACGGAGAACCCGTCCGTCGCGGGCAAGAACATCAGCCAGCCGGTCGTTACGAACGCGTTGACGCACGGACTTAGCATCGTTGCCGACCTGTTCGCCGAAGCCGGGGACGCCGTCGTCGTTCCGGACAAAAACTGGGAAAACTACGAGTTGACGTTCCACATCCGCCGCGGCGCGGACATGGTGACGTACCCGCTGTACGACGCCGACAACCGCTTCAATTCCGCCGGCCTGCGCAACGCGCTGCTCGCCCAGAAGGAACGCGGCAAAGCGATCGTTCTGCTGAACTTCCCGATCAACCCTACCGGCTATACGCCGGGCTTGCAGGAAGCTCGCGACATCGTCGCCGCGATCCGCGACGCCGCCGAAGCCGGCATCAACGTCGTGGTCGTGACGGACGACGCGTACTTCGGCTTGTTCTTCGAAGATTCGTTGCAAGAGTCGCTGTTCGGCCAACTCAGCGGCCTTCATGACCGCGTGCTCGCGGTCAAGATCGACGGAGCGACGAAAGAAGAGTACGTTTGGGGCTTCCGCGTCGGCTTCATCACTTACGGCGGCCTGACCGAAGCGAGCCTGACCGCATTGGAACAGAAGACGATCGGCATCATCAGAGCGACGATCTCGAGCGGCCCTCATCCGTCCCAGACGTTCATCCTTCGCGCTTTGACGTCGGACCGGTTCCAAGAGCAGAAAGAACAAAAGTTCCAAATCATGAAAGGCCGCGCGAACAAAGTGAAGCAGCTGCTCGACAGCGGCAAGTACGGCGACGAATGGGCTTACTATCCGTTCAACTCCGGCTACTTCATGTGCTTGAAGCTGCTCGTCGCGGACGCGGAAGCCGTTCGCCAGCGCCTGCTGAACGAATACGGCGTCGGCACGATCGCCCTCGGTGAGAGCGATCTGCGCGTCGCCTTCTCCTGCATCGAGGAAGAGAACCTCGAAGACTTGTTCGACCGGATCTACCAGGCGGTTCTGGACGTGAAGAACGGCCGGGCTTAAGCGGATAGTTTCTATTCTCGGCTCGGCTCGGCTTGCGCGGGTGAAAGAGCACAATTGCGGAACCGAACTTCGCTATTCGAACCAACCCCCGCCCCTCTGTCTGACAACCTGCAAAAATGCAGTTTGATCGCCTCGAAATTAACAAATCGGCTCAACAACCTGCAAAAATGCAGTTTGTTCGGCTCAAATGATGAAAATCTCGCTAGAAACGGCAAACAACCTGCAGATTTGCAGGTTGTCGGCGAACGAATATAAAATGGATCCAAACAACCTGCAGAAATGCAGGTTGTTTGCGTTTAAAGAGCGAAAAT
The DNA here is from genome assembly GCF_042655365.1 of Cohnella suwonensis. Lineage (NCBI taxonomy): Bacteria > Bacillati > Bacillota > Bacilli > Caryophanales > Paenibacillaceae > Cohnella > Cohnella suwonensis. Next base: position 7,333 of record NZ_JBHSMH010000038.1, read on the forward strand.
CGGCTTCGCATCCGACGCCAGGCGTGGCGGCATCGAGAAGTCGGAACACATACGGCTTCCTTACTTCCCTACTCGCTGAATCGGCAAGAAAACGCCTATCCCCTACAGATCGTCCTCTTCGTCGTGCGCCGCGATCTTCCGCGGCACTCGCCAGCCGCACCAAAGCAGCCCGAACGCCGCGAGCGGCAGCCACAGGTCGAGGCGGAACGCCCCGCCCCAGCCGGCAATCCCGTCGCCCGCGACGAGTCCCGACGTCGCGATGCCGATCGCCGCCAAAAGCAGCGCGGCCAAAATCCCGGCGGACCGGGCGATCGAGGCCGCCGCGAGGAGGCGGCCTTCCGGAGGCAGCGGCAGCGTCGCCGCCGTCTCGACGAGCCTGACCCTGCGCAGCTCGCCGAGCTGCAGGCCGAACAGGAAGATCGCCAACACGTACGCGATGCCGTCCGCCCATGCGTTATCGGAGACGGCGAGCACGATGCCGGACAAGACGATCAAGCGCCATAAGGCGCCGAACGTCTCTCCTCGCAGGAATACCTTGGCGTGCAAATACGCCCATGCGCTCGAATGCCGCCACGGAAGCCGGTCCGCCGTCCAGGCGATCCATCGGCGACGCGAAGGCTTGGACGTCTCGGTCGGCACGTCGACGAACCAGCCGAGGAACGCCATCCAGCGGCGACGGATCGCCGCCTCTTCTTCGATGAGAGCGTCCCAGGGCATCGTATGCCTTACGGGCAATCGCCACAGCAAAGCCATTATCGCCATGCACGCCGCCGTCAGCAAGACGGCGATCGCGAGCGGCTTGAGCAGCAACAAGGCGAAGATGATCCCCGTCAGCAGCCATCTCGCGAGCCGCAGGCCATGCCGCCAGCCCTTCGACGCGCATTGGCGTTCCTTCCAGCCGGCGTAGACGTTGCCCCCCGAGAGAATCGCGGCCAGCGCGGCCAGAAGCGCGACCGGATGGCTGCCCGCCAAATCCGCCGTCTTCGGGGCGTCCATGTAGATCGGCGCGTATACGCAGAAGACGGCGACCGCGCGTAGCGCGGCCGCGACGATCGCGCGGATCAGGCTCGGCTGGATATATGCGCTTAGCACGCCTTCTTCCATCGGCAGCAGGAAGACGGTGTCCGCAGGACGCAAGTACGTACGCAGCGGCGCGCGGACGGATGCCAGCGTCAGCGCCGCCGCTCCGACGGCGCCTGACGGCCATTCGGCCGGAATCGCCTTGATGAAATCCAAGTACCACGCGAGCGCAGCGAAAAACAATGCCGATACGAAGAGACCGAAGCCGCTCTGGAACACGTAACGAAAGTGCGGCACGATTTCCCCGCGGAACGCGGCCGCCCGGCTTCCCCGAAGGCCGGCGAGAAATCGCCGTTGCTCTTCCGTCGTCCTTTCACGCACGCGGCACGCCTCCTTCCTCCGCCGCGACGAGCGACTCGAACGCGTCGTCGAGCGTCTCGCCCGGACCGCTCCGTCCCGCGAACGCTTTGACTTGTCCCGGCGTTCCTTCCGCGATCAGCCTGCCCTTGTGCATGACGACGAGCCGATCCGCCTTTCTTTCGAGCGCCGGAAGAATATGCGAGCTGAGCAAAATGCCGGTTCCGCCCGCCCTAGCATGATCGAGCGCTTCAAGCAGTCCTCGGATCGCGAGCGGATCCAAGCCGAGGAACGGTTCGTCGATGATGAGGAGGGGAGGGCTAACGAGCAAAGCGTTCATGAGCATCACTTTCTGCTTCATCCCTTTGGATAGCGTATCCGGCAGCGATGCCAGCGCCTCCGTCATGCGGAACGTCTTAGCGAGTTCCTCCGCCCTGGCGTTCGCCGTCCGTTCCTCGATGCGGTACGCCATCGCCGTCCACCGCAGGTGTTCCTTCACCGTCAATCCGGGGATCAGCGAAGGCTGCTCCGGCACGTAGGCCGCGGATGACCGGAACCGATCGCGATCTTCTTCCAACGTCGCTCCCGCCACTCTGACCTCGCCGCTATGGGGCACCATAAGCCCGAGAATATGTTTGATCGCCGTGCTTTTTCCGGCGCCGTTCAGTCCGATCAAGCCGACCATTTCGCCCGGCATGACCGTGATGGACACGCAGTGCAGCACCGGCCTGCGCGGGCTGTAGCCGCCGACGACGTCTTTCATGCTTAGCGCCGGCGCGCTCCCGTCTAGCCGATTTCCCGTCCGATCCTGCTTTGCCGCCAATCCGTCGACCTCCCCGAAGCTTCCGCCGTTTACGCTCTATTATACCGGGCTCGGCTCGCGGACACAAAAAGAGAGAACCGCCCGGTGCGCTCGGCGCGCCCGCGGCGGTTCTCTACTCCCTTATCGCTTTTGGCGCGCATTCGCCAATAGAAACCCCTTTTGCGTTAAGCCGTAACGTCGATCTCTTGAATGACGCCGTTGTTGCCTCTGACGACGACGTTCAGGTCCGTAGACAGAATGCCGTTGTTGCCGGTCACCTTCAAGTTCGCGGAATCCACGTTATAAATCGTCGTTTGCTGCGTGCCGTTCACCGTTTTCACGATCGTCAGCGTCGCGATTTTTCCTTGCGCGTTAAGCGAAATGTTGCTGATTTTGCCGGCGTCGTTCAGCGTGAAAGCGACCGCGTCGGCCGTCTTGGTCACCTCGATGAAGACCGCTTTGCCTTCGAACGTGCGTACGAGCGCTTGGTCGCCGACTTGCAGCGAGGACAGCGGAGATTTCACGTCCTTGCGGAAAATGAACACGTTGGCGTCTGCCGCCACGGTAACCGACGTATTGTCCGCTTTCTTCACCGTCAGGTTGCTGCCGTCGATCGCCGTGATCGTTCCGATGATCGCCTGCGCGTTGCCGGTTTCGGGCAGCTGCTGGTCGACGCGGTCGAGCAAGGTTGCCAGTTCGGCGCGGGTTACCGGCTTGTTCGGCAAAAAGATTTTATTGTAGGAATTAGATGCCGAATCGTCGTTATCTTCGTTATCGCCATCATCGTCGTTATCATCGTGATCGCGATCATCGTCGTCGCGATCATGATCTTTTTTGTAAGCCGGAACGTCGATGCCAGTAATGATATTTTTCTCCAAAGCTACGGCTATGTAGCCGACGGAGCCAGCAGGAATGTCTTTCGCGTCCCTGAAAGGAAGCTCCGTATCCATTTTCGTTTTCGCTTCGGCTTCGAGCTTCATCGCCTTCACGAGCAAGACGGAAGCCCAAAGACGGGTAGCCGGCTTTTCCGGTTGGACGGACATTTCGTACTCCGAGAACAAATCGTTCTCGAGCGCGACGGCAACGTAACCGACGGCCCAGCCGTATTTTTTCTTCAATTGGTCGAAGTCTTTGAAGTTCAACTTCGCGTTCATGTTCTCCGGCTTCTCGGCTTCTTCCTTCAGTCCGAGCAAACGGACGGCCGCGACGATCGCTTCGATGCGGGATATGTTGTTCCGCGGCTTGAAGCTTCCGTCATCATAGCCGTTGAATACGCCTTGCGCGGCCAGTCGGATGACGTGGTCGTACGCCCATTTCCACTCTTTGTTATTCAGATCGCCGAAATCGAGATGAATGGATTTTTTATTGCTTTTACCTTTGTCTTTGCCGTTCGCCGAAGCCATCAAGCCTGTCGTTCCGCCTACGAGCATCGTTAGAGCAAGCGTCGCAGCCGCCGTTTTTTTCAACATCGATTGTTTTTGAGCCATTGGAATCTCTCCTTCGCGAGTTCAACGTATTTGGATGAGGATGGTTGGGATGATTTCCCCTTCGCCTATACGTTTCGCGCAAGTTCGCGATTTTGTGAGGGTCCTACCGGAAAAATAAGCCTAAAGTACGAGAAAAGACCCTTTCCCGGGCAAATCGGGAAAGGGTCCTTCATCCAAACGAGGTCGCCGGTCACGGTTTGCCGTTGTCTCCGGGCGCGTTCGTTTCGCGTTTTTCTTTGAGCCATTTGGGCGCGCCTTTGTTTTTGCGTTCGCGCTCCCGTTCGGATTTGGATTTGCCCGGTTTGGCGGCAGGCGCTTTGACGGCCGCTTTGACCGGCGGCTTCTGCGAGACGTCGTCCCGCTTGTCCGCCTTGTCCGGCGTCCGGCGCTCCGGCTTGCCCGGGCGCGCTTCGTCCGACGGCTTGGCCGCCAGCCGGCCCCGCAGCTCCGCCGCCGGTTTCCCCGGTTTCGCTTCAGGCTTCGCTTGACGGCCTGCAGCCGGCGAGGAAGGCCGCGTCTCCGCTTGGCCTTCCGGCTTGCGAGGCGCTTGCGCTTCCTTCCGTTCCTGCGACTTCAAGTACTCGGCCTTCGATTTCCATTCGAACTTCGGCTTGCCGGACGCCGACTGGCTCCGTCTCGCGTCGCTCTCCTCCAGCGTGACGACTTTGCCTTCGTAAGTCGTTCGAGGTTCGATCGTAATGCCGAGCTGCTTCTCCAGCTTGTCGACGATGAAGCGCTCCTCCGGGGAGATGAGCGTGATCGACGTTCCTTCCCGTCCCATTCTCGCCGTGCGTCCGGAACGGTGCACGTAATGGTCGGCGTCGAGCGCAGGCTCGTATTGGATAACGAGCGTTAATCCCGGCAAGTCCAGTCCGCGCGCCGCCACGTCCGTCGCGATGAGCAGCTTCGTCTTGCCGCCGCGGAATCGTTGCATCGTCTCTCCGCGCTCCTGGCCTCTCGTATCCCCGTACAAAGCGTCGACCGACAAGCCTTCGTAGCGCAGCTTGGCGAGCAATTCGCCGATTTTCTCCGTATCGTTGACGAACAGCAATGCCGAAGAAGGCTTCATATGCAGCACGAGCCTGCGGATCAAATCGATCTTCTCCCTGCGGTCGGACAGGAAGTACCAGTGCTTCAGCGTCTTGGACAAGCCGTTGTCGTTCTCCGCTTCCGTCACGTCGGACACCCACGGATCCTTCTGCCACTTGCTCTCCGCTTCCCTCATCGCCTGCGAGCGGGTCGCGGAGACGAAGACGGTCTGGCGATCGCGCGACGTCTTCTTCATTAGATGCTCGACGTCGGACTTGCCGCCGAGCGAGAATACGCGGTCCGTCTCGTCGATGACGACGTAAGTAACGGCATGCAGCGACAGCTTCCGCGTGTTCGCCACTTCTCTCACCCGTCCGGGCGTACCGACGACCAGCGCGGGTTTGCTCTTCATCCGTTCCAGCTGCCTCGCGATCGAAGCGCCGCCGATGAGGGCGACCGCTTTCACCCCGAGCGGTTGCCCGTACGTCTCCGCCTCGCGCATGATCTGCATCGCGAGCTCTTGCGTCGGCGCGAGAATGAGCGCCTGCGTCTCTTTGCGGGCGCCGTCGATCCGTTGAAGCGCGGGCAGCAAGTACGCGAGCGTCTTGCCCGTTCCCGTCGGCGACACGATCACGCCGTCCTTGCCCGAGAGCAGTTCGGGCAACGCTTGCCTTTGCACCTCGGAAGGTTCGTTGATGCCGGATGCGGCGAGCTTCGCCGCGAGTATCTCGTTTAATCCTAATTCTTGGAATGCCATTTCTCCAGCCCCTTTATCGGTCTTGCCTATTTCTTGTTCATCATCCGACCGAACAACGCGTCCGTCGCGCGCGGGAACAGCTGCATGATCTTCGCCCCGGCCGAAGCCGCCCACGGCATGTCGAGCTCGGGCTTGCGCCTCTCCATGACCCGGACGATCGCGTTCGCGACCTTGTCCGGAGAAAGGATGAACCGTTCGATGTTCTTAAGGTACGTCCCCTCCGGATCGGCCCTGTCGAAGAACGGCGTCGCGATCGGGCCCGGATTTACGGCGGTCACGTAGACGCCGCTGATCTTTAGTTCTCTGCGCAGCGCGTTCGTAAAACCGAGAACGGCATGCTTGGTGGCGGCGTAAGCGGTCGATTTGGCGGTCGCGACTTTGCCGGCCATCGACGCGACGTTCACGATATGGCCTTGCCCCGCTTGCAGCATGATCGGAAGAACGGCGAGCGTCGCGCGCACCGTGCCCAAATAGTTCACGTCCATCATATCCTTGAAATGCTCGATCGTCGTCTCCGCGAAAGGCACGAATTCCCCGTAGCCCGCGTTGTTGAGCAGTACGTCTATGCGCCCGTATTTCCGAACGACTTCGGAGACGACTTCGCCGACTTGTTCGTCGGAAGAGACGTCCATCGCGTATACGGCATGCTCGCCCGGAATCGAAGCGGCTTGGGCCGACAGCCTACCCAAGGAGCGAGCCGTCAGCACGGGAATCGCCCCCCGCTCGGAGAGCCGCTTCGCCGTCAACGCGCCGATACCGCTGGACGCGCCTGTGATGAGCACTACTTTGCCTTGCAACGTCGCTTTCATGGCGATCCTCCCCGGGAACTCGATAGATAGGGCACGACTTCCCCATTCATGAAAAAAGCCCCTGACGGGGCTGTAGCGATAGCTCGTATGACGCCGTATGAATACTAGCATAGGTCAACGCTACGCGATCAATACTTGAATTTCCATTTCGCCGATTCCGTCCATGATTAGGGGAACGGCCAACGCCCGGCTTGCGCCCGTCGCGGATGCGAAATGAGAGTTCATGATCTTCGGCGGCGTAATGTCCACGTGAACGCCTTGGTTGTACAGCATCGTGCTTGCGTTGCCGCTGATCATGTTGCCAAGCTCCGATATCGCGCTTTTACCCATTTCGTCGATCTCTGTAATGGCGTAGCCGCCCATCATGGCGGAGACGATTTTTAGCGCTACCGATTCGCTTAATCCGAACACGATATCCCCGGTCATATGTCCGGTCAGTCCGATTTGAATCCATACATGGTTTTCGGCGAACTTGATGTCCCTGATCGCCAGTTGTCCGGTGCTGGGACGGATTTGTACCATCTGCTCGATGACCATGCGCGCGGATTCCAAAAACGGGTTGATGTACTCGGCCTTCATGTCTGAACGCGCCCCTTTTCCACCTTGGATTGTACCGCTAGCCGTAATCGCTTTCCCTCATTATACTGAAATCGTAGGTACAAGTATACAGGTTTTTGTCAAAGGAGGATGAACGATGCCGAATGTTTGGGCCCATATTCAGTTCGGACGCGAGGTACTTTCGGCCCTGGGAATGGAAGGCGCGCTGGACGACCGTCGGTGGAAAACCGCGTTCCAGCTCGGCTGCCAAGGCCCGGATTTCCTGTTCTACGACCGCTTTCTTCCTTGGCAATCGGCTTCGGCGCTGAACCGTCTCGGCACCCTGATGCATAACGAGCGTTGCGGCCCGTTTCTGCTCTCCCTGCTCGGCCGTTCCGCTTCCCGCCCCCTCTCCGATCCGGCTTCGGGCTATGCGATCGGTTTCCTGCTGCACCATGTGCTCGACCGGCATCTGCACCCTTTCGTCTTCAGCCGTTCCGGCTTCAAGAAGTGGCACCATCAGCGCTTCGAGACGGCGATGGACGCGGTCGTCATGTTCCGCCGCGCGGGCATCCGCACGGGCCGGACGCCCGTCGCGCCCGAGCTCGACACGGACGGACGGCTGCCCGGCTCGGAAGACTTCGTCGCGGCCGCGGCGGAGCATTATCCGGCCCTCGCGGCCGCAATGACGGCGGAAGGCCTGAACGCCGCCGTCGCCCAGATGATACGCGCCCAGCGCTTGTTCTTCGATCCTTCCGGCTGGAAGGGCATCGCGCTGTTCGGGCGGATCGCTCCGTTCTCCCCGCCTCGCTGCCTTCCCGAGTGGGATGTTCTGAACGACGCGCGCCTTCCTTGGATCGATCCGACGGACCGGACGATCGTTCGAGAAGAGAGCTCCGATGAGCTATGGGACCGCGCGCTCGCCGATGCCGGGGAAACGACGCGGGCCGCGCTCGATTGGCTGGATTGCGGGTACGGCAAAGAAGCAGCCCGGCTGAGAACGAAGTTCGCCGGACTGCTTCGGGACGTCTCCTATGAAACCGGGCTGCCGTGCGGTGCCGCGGTCATTACCTTCGCGGATTCGGTCGTTCCTGACCTTTAAGACCGAATCAGCCTAGCTGCTTGCTCTTCCGCTTTGGTCAAGTTGACGAATTTCAGCAGTACGATCCCGACGAGGAAGAACATGGCGACCGCCAGCAGCGCCAAGCGGCTTGAATCGCTGAAGAGCTTAACGATCCCGAACAAGAGCGGTCCCATGAATGAGAACAATCGAGTCGTGGAACTCAGGAATCCGTTGAACTCCGTAATTCTCCCCTGCGGAATGATTTTGCTGAAGATTGCCCTTGCCGTCGCTTGCGAGCCGCCTTGCACAAGTCCGACCAAGCAAGCCAGCAGCAGAAAATGAAGAGATGTCGTCATGAAGTAACCGAGGATCACAATCATCAAATAAGTGACGAGCGCGCCGTAAAGCATTTTCTTGCTGCCGATCTTTTCCGCCATCCGTCCGAACAGCAACGTTGCCGGGAAGCCGACAAATTGCGTAATGAGCAACGCTTGAATCAAATCCTCGTTCTCGATGCCGATCGTCTTGCCATAACTCGCCGCCATAATAATAATCGTATTGATGCCGTCAAAGAAAAACCAACACGCGAACATGAACTTCAACAGCTCTGGATATTGCTTTATTTGCAAGAACGTTACCTTTAATCTGCTTGCGCCGGATTTCAAGCTGCCGATGACGTTGCCCCCTGCCTTCGCGAGCGGGACGTCTTTCACGTTCCGGAATAAGGGCAACGAAAAGACGAACCACCAGATGCCGACCATAACGAAGGAAATTTGCGAAGCGGCCGTCTTATCCGGCAAGCCGAGCTCCTCCCAGCCTAAAATCATCCCAAGGTTGACGGCCAGCAATAGGCCCCCGCCCAAATATCCCATCGCGAAGCCGCGCGCGCTCACCTTCTCCCGTTGTTCCGGAGTCGTAATATCGTTGAGGATGGAATCATAGAACGTGTTCCCTGTGGCGAAACCGACCATCCCGATAACGACGAGTACCGAAGCGACCCACATGTCCCCCGTTCCAACGTATGCGAGTGAAGCGCTCGCGAGAGCGCCGATGATACTGAATACCCTTAATAAAAGAACTTTTCTTCCGCTTTGGTCCGCAATGGCGCCAAGTAGCGGCGCAATCAAAGCGATGGCAATCGCCGATGCCGTCTGCGTAAAGCTCCAACTGCCGTCCGAGCCGCCTGCCACGTCAATGAAATAAATGGGCATGACCGCGGCCATGATCGTCGTCGCGAAAGCGGAGTTCGCCCAATCGTACATCACCCAAGAGCGGATTTGTTTCGCAGTATCCATTAAGTTGTCGCCTCTCCCGCTATTCGCTAGCGCCGTTTGCCGAAATCATTCGACGGATCGGGCGTCTTTTCCTTCGGGTTCGGGTTGTTTTTAACGGGATTTAATAAAAGCCGCGAGTTTACAACTCAGGACGAGGACCTTCGGCCAGTCTTCTGCTCCAGGCTTCCTCCAGCATGTCCTCGAGCCATTCCTTCTCCGTCCTGTTGAAGCGCAGCACGCCTTCAATCAAGATGACGGAACCCCTCGGCAGCTTCTCTCTCTTGATATCCAGTACCGATTCAATATGCTCGATTCGCCCCTTGCACGATTCCAGCTGCTTTTGCACGAGTTCCTCCACGCGTCCCAGATCCATATGCCGGACGAAAGGAAGCGTCATGAACAGCGGGTGCTGCGGATAGAAGATTTGCCCCATCTGGGCATAGAGCATATCGAGCATTTGCGCCTTCCCGCTCTCCGTAATGCGGTAGACGGTTTTATCGGGGCGGTTGTCGCCGGGAACGGGAATCGTCTCCGACACTTCGATGAAGCCGTCCTGCCGGAGCTGGTCGACCGCGTAATAGAGCGAGCCGTCCTTCACCCGGAACGTCTGGTCCCAATTCCTTCCCTTGATCGTCTGCCGGATATCGTAAGGATGGCGTTCCTTCTCCAGCAGGAGGCCGAGGACGAGCAGCTTAATGGACATGGTCCGCTCGCCTTAGTGGAACGACGGTTCCGGTTTGCCCGCGCCGCCGCCTTGCGGGTTGGACGAGCCGGGAGCGCCTTGCGCGCCCGGCTTCGGAGCCGCCATTCTCGCGTTCCCCATCAGGAAGACGAAGACGAGAGCGAGGATCGGCAGAAGGAGCGACCACTGGAAAATGAACAGGATCGAGTCGGACAATTTGCCGAGAAGCGCGTTGACGATTTCGGGCGACAAGCGCATCTGCGCCTGAACGTCCGGATCGAGCAGCGCCTGGCCGCCTTTGATCTTCTCCGCCATCTCCGCGGGAATGTTCGGCAGTTGCTTGATGCCTTCCTGGAACTCGTGCTTCTGCAACGTGCCGAATACCGTGATGCCGAGCGCCGAGCCGATCGTCCGGAAAAACGTGATCAGCGACGAAGCGGAGCCTTTATATTGAGGCGGCACCGCGTTCAGCGTCGAGATGTTGAGCAGCGAGAACGACACGCCCATGCCAAGGCCGACGATGACCATGAACACGCCGATCAGGAACTGGCTCGTCGAAGGATCCATCACGAAGCCGAGCAGGAACGACCCGACGATCAGCGTAATCGCGGAGACGAGCATGACGTCGCGGTACCGGAATTTGATGCCGATCCGTCCGCCGAGCTGCGCGCTGACGACGACGCCGAGCATCATCGGGGTCAGCACGGTGCTCGTTTCCGTCGCCGTTTTGTGGAACACGCCTTGAATGAAAATCGGGATATACGTCGCGGACGCCATCATGACGCCGCCGTACAAGACGCTGATGCCCATGCTGCTCGTAAACAGCTTCGTTTTGAACAGGCTCAGCTTGATGATCGGATCTTTCGCGAATCTTTCCGCGATCAGGAACAGGACGGTCATTACGCCGGCCGCGACGAACAGGGAGATCGTTTGAGCGGAGCCCCATGCCCAGCCGTCCGTTCCGCCCAGCTCGAGGCCGAACATCAGGAACAGAATCGCCGCCGTCAGCAGAATCGCGCCGAACCAGTCGATCGATTGCTTTTTCGACACTCTCGTTTCGTGATAGCCTTTCAAGATGAAGATGATGGACAAGATGCCGATCGGCACGTTAATGTAGAAAATCCAGCGCCAACTCAGGTTGTCGGTAATCGCGCCCCCCATAATCGGACCGAATACGCTGGAGAGGCCGAACACCGCCCCGAACAAGCCCATCATTTTGCCGCGCTTCTCCGCCGGGAACAAGTCGAAGATGATCGTGAACACGATCGGCATGAGCGCGCCGCCGCCGATCCCTTGAATCGCGCGATAAATGATCAGCTGATCCATGTTCGTCGCGGTGCCGCACAAGATCGATCCGACGAGGAACAAAGCCAGGCCGAGCAAGAAAAACCGTTTGCGACCGTACATATCCGACAGCTTGCCGAAGATCGGGGTCGATACGACCATCGCGATCATGTAGGCTGAATAAACCCAAATAAAGCTTTCGAAGCCTCCGAGCCTCTTGATAATCGTCGTCATCGCCGTCGAGACGATCGTCTGATCGAGCGATGCCATGAATAAACCTAGCAAAAGCCCGGCAACGACGAGCTTGACGCTGCTGTTTTTCGTATCCATGCCTGTAACTCCTCCTGAACCTTCTTCGTCTATCTGTATACTCTAATTTGAGTACTCACCCATTAGTATACTCAAATTTGAGTAAGCTTCAACCCCTTTGCGACGCTTTCGATAATCCCCTATAATGAAAACAGCGACAAAACCTTTTTATATGATAAGTACATCGCGATAAATTTATTCAATGCAGCGGGGGAGATCAAATGAACATCAGCCAATTGGAGACGTTAGTGACCATTTCCAAGACGCTAAGTTTCCGCAAGGCGGGCGAAGTGCTCAACTTGACGCAACCGGCCGTTTCCGCGCAGATCAAAAGCCTCGAAGACGAATTCAAAGCGGTGCTCGTCGACCGGAACCACCCAGTCACGCTAACCGACAGAGGCCAGGTATTCCTCGAGCATGCCGGTCAAATCCTTACGATCGTGGAGCAGCTCAAACAGAAGCTGTCCGATCTGAATCATGTGCCTCAAGGGCACATTTCGCTCGGCACGACCGCATCGATCGCGATTCAAATTTTACCGCGCGTGTTATCCTACTTCCAGAACCAATTCCCTCTTATTCGAACGAGCATTGTCTCGATGCCCTCCACGCAAGTGCTGTCCAGCGTCGTGAACGGAACGATCGACATCGGCATCGGCTACTTGCAAGACCGGAGCGCTCACGTGGAAACGTCGGTGCTTTACTACGACACATTCGATTTCGTCGTGGCGCCGCAGCATCGGCTCGCGAAGGAAAAGCGCATTACGATCGGCATGTTGAAAGACGTGCCTCTCATTTTGCTCTCCCCGGATACGCTCGGTCGCCGGTTCGTCGATCGCATCTTCCGCGAGCACGGCCTGGAACCGAATTTGGTCATGGAGCTCGGCAGCAGCGAAGAGGTCAAACGAATGGTCGAATTGAACATGGGCGCGGCCATCGTATCCAAGTTGTCGATCGCCGGAGAGCTCAAGCGCGGCACGTTGAAAATGATTCCCGTGACCGAATTCGAGGTCAGCCACCCGGTCGGCGTCATGACGAAGTCCGGAAGATACGTCAACAGCGCCATGAGGCAATTCCTGAACGACTTGAAAGGAATGCCGGAAGATCAGTTCATCGGCAGCGAATAACGAACCCGCGAGGAGAGATAACATGAAATTCGACCTGCATACGCATCACGAACGTTGCGGACACGCGACCGGAACGATCGCCGATTACGTCGAAGCGGCGATCGGCGCCGGCTTGACCGTCGTCGGCATTTCCGATCATTCGCCTTATTTTGCCCACGAAGACGACCAGCCTTTCCCGCGTATCGCGATGGCGCGCAGCGACTTTCAGCGTTACGTATCGGAGGTACTGCGGCTGAAGGAAGAGTATAAAGGCCGCATCGAGGTGCTGCTCGGCATCGAATCTGACTTCTTCGTTGACAAGCTCGACGCCTATCGCGAGGCGTACGCCGCTTATCCGTTCGACTACGTCATCGGCTCGGTCCATCAGACGAGGGGAGTGAGCATTTTTAACCGAAACCGGTGGAAAAATCTGGGCCCGAAAGAGCAGCTGGAGGAGAAAAAGCACTATTACGAGCTTATTCGCCTATCCGCGAACAGCGGGATGTTCCAGATTCTTGGCCATATCGACGCGATGAAGGGGTATTACCCGGGCTTCGCGGACATCGCGGGGGCGGAAGCCGAGATCGACGAGGCGCTGAAGGCGGTGGCGGCGAACGATCTGGCCATAGAGATCAATACGAGCGGCAAAACGAAGGACGTCGGCGGCTGGTATCCATCCGACGCGATTCTGGAGCGCGCGCTGCATTTCGGTGTCGACGTGACGTTCGGGTCAGACGCCCACGTGCCGGAGCGCGTCGGCGACGAGCTGGAACTCGTCCGTCAACGGTTGATCGAGATCGGTTTCGATCGCTGGGTGTTTTTCAGGAACAAAGAGAAAGTCGCCGTTCCGATTTGAGCGGTATGCAAGCAAAAACGCCTTCGGCGTCCTTCGGACGTCGGAGTAGCTTTGCGTAGGGATCGGATGGGTATAAATCGGTCCGAAATTTATACTATCTGATCCTTCATGCAAGTCCGTCTCCGAATGTCGGGGACGGACTTTTTTTGGGGCTAACTACCGAGAGGCCAGAATCGAGTCAATCTGCAAAGCGCTCTCGCGCATCGCCTCGGCCGCCGGCTTCTCTCCGACGAATATTCTCGTGACCATGCGGGAGAACACGTCGTCCACTTCGTCCCATTGCGGAACGGGCGGACGCGGTTCGGCATGCTGAAGCTGTTCGACGTAAATCCGATATACCGGTTGAAGCTTGGCGCGGTCGAAGTCCTTGATCGAAGGGATCAGTCCCGTCTCTGCCATCATTTCCTGCACGGGCTCGGACACCATGAATTTCATGAAAGCCCACGCCTCTTCGGGATGCCGGGATCCCCGGAACAGCACAAGGTTCTCTCCCCCGATGACGGACGTTCCTTCGCGAACGTCCGACGGGAATAATCCGGTCACCATGTCGTTAAGCAGCGGTCCGTTGTTCGTATTTTCATTGGAAGTGAAAAACCAGTGGGCCTCGTCGATCATGAGGATTTTGCGATTAAATAAGCCGTCCCATCCGCCGGGCTCCCCCCCGACGACGGTCGGGCTCATGAGCCCTTCGTCGAACCATCCCTTCAGCTTCTTCATCGCCTCCACGCTGGCGGGACTGTCTAAATAACCGCTCGCCTTATTCAGCGAAGGACTGAGCAACTCGCCTCCGAGCGTGCGGAAATACGGCAGCATTCCCCATGTGCTCGAACAGCAAACGCTGATGCCGTATAAGCCGGCATCCTTCGCCTTTAGCCTCCGCGAAGCGGCTATAAGCTCGTCGAACGTGCTCGGCGGCGCCGATAACCCCGCTTCTCGAAGCAGCGATTGATTATAAATCGGCACCATCGTCGTCGCGTCCAGCGGTATGCCGTAATAATGGTCGTTATAACGGTTCGTTTGTATGAGCGAGCCGGTGAACCGATTCTCGTAATCGGCGAAGTCGTTCATCTCCGTCAGATCGGTTAGCGCGCCGCTGCGCGCGAACTGAGGCACCCAAATAATGTCCATCCGCATAACGTCCGGTTGCTTGTCGTCCGCGATGGCCGCAACTATGTTGTCGTTCAGTTGGGACGTGTAGTTCTGACGTACCGCATGCACGACGATATTCGGATGCTCCCGCTCGAAGATCGGCAAAATACGCGTCTCGAACACTTTCGATTCTACGTCGCTGTAAGTATGCCAGAATTGCAGATCGACCTTTGGTCCCTCGGGCGCATCACTCCCTTGCGCGGCGGGATTTTCCACGAGCGAGTACGAGGAGCACGCCTCGCATAGCGCAAGAACGAGCAGAAGAAGAGGCAACCAGACAGCCCGGTGCCTTCGTCGTTTTCTCCTATCGCAACCGTTTTGCTTTATTCTCACGTGGCTCCCCCCTCTCCATGCTGCGAACGGCTACGATACTCTGCAGGCGTGCTGCCGGACTCTCTCTTGAACATCTTGAGAAAATGCTTCGAACTGTTAAACCCGCTGTGGATGCCGATATCGTACACCTTAAGCGTCGTCGTCTCGAGCAGATGGCGAGCATAATGTATTCGGAGCCGAATAACGTAATCGATAAAATTAAGCCCCGTACGCCGCTTAAACAGTTCGCTGAAATAATTGCGGCTCATATGAACGCTATCCGCTACTTCTTGCAGAGAAAGCTCGGATCGGTAATGCTCGTGAATGTAACCGAGCGCGGTTTGAATCGCATAAGCGCCCCCCGTGTCGTCGGAGGCGGCGGGCATCGCGAACGATCCGCTAATCCCTTTGCCGCCTTGATAGCCTGCGAGGACGATTGCGAGAACGTCGTCCAGAACGCCGGCCTGACGTATCCGCTCATTCTCTTCCATTAGCAGCTCCAGCTTCTCCTCGGCTTTCAAATAGAGCTGTCCGGATGCGATCCTCAGCAGTACGTCGCCGGCTTGCTTGCGAATTTCTCCAGGGGCGACCGCCCGCGATCGCCACAGTTCGAACAATTGCTGAAGCGTCCGTTCGCAGGCGGCATCGTCGGAATCGGCGAGCTTGCGGGAGAATCGATCGCGGAGCACCGCCGATTGTTCTCTCGCCTCGGATTCCCTGGCAGCGGCTTGCGGACTTCCGGGCAAGCCGACCGTTCCGTCTTCGTTACGCCTTCGTATCTCCCCGTCGTAACATTCGCCTAGGCCCCCGAAGAAAGCGAGCGTAAACGCGCTTTCCGCCCAAGCGTAAGCATCTTGCAGCCGATCCAACCGATGAAACGGAGGACTGACGCCTACCGTAAAGCGCATTCCCGCGGCGTCATTGCGAAGGGCGAGCTGCGCCTCGCGCACGAGACTGGCGGCCGTGGCCGCAGCTCCCCCTTGTGTCCGGTCCGGCAACAGCAGCGCTAGCTCTCGATCTTCCATCGCGCATACGGCGCTATCGGGCAGAAGCGCCGCCAGCATCTCCGCATAACGTTCAATGCCGCGTCCCGATTCCTCCGTTCTCCAGACGGAGAGTACGTAGGGACCGGGAAACTCTCCCTCATTCCGGATAAGGTCGGCCGCTTGACCGTTCAGCGCCCGATGGATCTCCATCTCGAATCCATGACGCCTTCGCCGTACCTCCTCTTTCGAATAGAGCACGGATTTCTCCTCAAGGGAAAGTTCTTCATCGAGCTTGCGCCTGCAGTCAACCAATAATCGGGTAACGTCCTCCGGCTCCATCGTCGGCTTAAGCAGGTAATCTACGACGACGCCAAGCTGTACCGCTTGGCGAGCGTAATCGAAATCGCTATAGCTGCTGATAATAATCGCTTTCAGGTGGGGACGGTGGAGCTTAGCAAGACGGATCAACTCGAGTCCGTCCATCTTGGGCATCTTGATGTCGGTAATCAGAATATCGATTTCCCGCTCCGTCACCATGCCGAGTGCCGTCTCTCCATTGCCGGCTTCGCCCGCGAGCTCAACGCCCGCTCCTCTCCAATTGACCGTCGATGCGAGACCATACCGAATGATTGGCTCATCGTCGACGATTAGCGCTTTATAGGTCATTTTCCGCTTCTCCTCTCGGCACCAACGTCAGTTCCACGATCGTGCCGCTGCCCGGCTCGCTCCGAATGTAGACGCCGCTTCCAGGACCGTAATAGAGTTGAAGCGTATCGTGAACATGCTTCAGCCCGATCCCGAACATGCCCGACTTCGACGATTCCCCGCCTTCCCGCAGCAGCGATTTCAGGCGAGCGGGTTCCATGCCTACTCCGTCGTCCGAGACGGTAATGAAGACCGCTGCCGGTCGAATATGCGCTAACTTGCCGACCGTTAGCGAAACCGTTCCCCTTTCGTTCTTCAGGGCAAGCCCATGAAAGATCGCATTCTCCACGATCGGCTGCAGCAGCATTCGGGGGATTTCGAAATCAAGCAACGTCTCGTCCGCCTCTATGTCAAGCTTCAGCTCCGAACCGTAACGGAATTGCTGGATGACCATATATTTATCCAGCATTTCCAACTCCCGGCGAATCGTCGTAAACACGCCTTCCCTGCCCATGCTCGACTCCATCAGCTCGACGAGAGCGGCGATCCCTTTGTACGCTCCGTCCGCGCTCCCCAGCTTGATCATCCAACGAACCGTAGACAGCGTATTATACAGAAAATGAGGATTGATCTGGTGCCGCAGGGCACGGATTTCCGCTTCCCGCTTCCTTGCGCCTGCTTCGTCCACCTCTTGGATCAGCGTTTCGATTTGGCCGGCCATCTGATTAAACCGAAGGCTCAGCTTGCCGATTTCATCCCGCGAGCGAATGCGGGAGCGCGCTTTGAAGTTGTTGTTCTCGATCGCTTCCATTTGGCGGGTCAGTTCCTTGAGCGGTCGCGTAATTCGCGTAGAAAATAACAGACCGACCAGCAGCGCAACGAGCAGGAACAACGCCGTGTAGCGAGTTATTTTGCTTTGCAGCGATTCGATATCCCCGATGATTTCCTTCACCGGCACCTGTCCGACGAGCTTCCAGCCGTTCGCCATCCGGACGGAAACGACGTAATGTTCCTCCCCATCTTGGTAGGATTGAAATTCAAGCTCATCCTCGTTCTGGGCGTTGATTGTTTGAGCGACCGATGCTTCCCGGAGCGGTTGTCCCCACTGGTTAGGATCGGAATCGATCAGGACTTGGCCCGTACGGTCCACGACGGACCAGCGTCCGGTTCTGCCGAGCTTGATCCGCTGCGCGGCGTCGAGCAGCAGTTGACCGTCCAAATTAACAAGAATGACGCCTTCAGTCGCCTTCGTCTTCAGATTGCGGAACGCGTCAACCAACGTAAGCACGATCTCGGTATTATCGCCGCCTCCGCTAAAAGGGTCATAGCCGAGCGGCAGCCACGTCTCGTTAACCTGGTCGGAGACGACTCTGCTGTACCACTCATGGCTCGAAAGCGTATACCTTTTGACTTTTGAAGCATTAAACAAGCCGCTGCCCCAACTTTCCCCATCCTCCCGTAAAATATAAATGCTGCGAACGAAAGAACTGGAGTAAATCGTGTTGTTGAGCGTTTGACCGATGGAATCTTTGATTTCGAACTTATCGTCCACGGACAAGTTTCCCTGCCGTTCCCGATTGAGGGCATCCTGCAGCCGGGAATTGCGGAAAATTTGCTGGCCCATGTCGGTGCCTATCGTCAGCATGAGCGACAAATAATCGGCGGTCTGTTTGGCTCCCTGCTTCGTGGAGGCCCTCACTTGATCGCCGATTATGGATACGGTAGAGCCGTAATAAGTTGTGCTGATGAACGTCGCCGACAGAAAAATGAGGAGGATAACCATAGAGGTCAGCTTTGTGGAAACCTTCTCGAAGAGCAGCCTCTTGAGCCATTTGATCATGCGCGCCACAGCCGTTTTCGAAGGAATTGGTAATTTGAGTATAACACAGGGCTTGCTTCGCGAGTGGCGCGATTCCTTATGAATCTTTAACCTTGCCGACCTTGACCAGTGCTCGAAACGTACCTTTCCGAAGGCGTTCCGGCGAGAAGCCGGATGTAAACGACGGACCAATAATCAAGGCGTTCCAGCGTGAAACGGGCGTAAAGACCTGCGTTATCCCCATGGCGCACCCAATCGAAGCTTAGCGGAATCGAGCGAATAGAATCGCCGTCCGGCGAAGCGACATAGATCCCTTCGATTTGTTCGACGATTTCCACCGTCAAGGTAATGCCGGCGATCGGTTCGGGGTCGCGCGCTTTCGGCGCATGCCAGATCTCGTTGTCGAGTCCCGTTAGATTGACAAGATGGATGACGTAGGCGTCCGGTTTTTCCTTGGCAAGCGTCCACACGGTACCCGCTTTTGCTTCGGTCGAGAAGGTGGCGTTGCCCGAAGACGTTCCGAATTTGAGCTCGTTATTGATTCCGCCGGTGAATGCATCCGTCCAGTCGTCGAGCGTCGGATCGAAAAGCAGTTCGCGGTACATGACGATAAAATCGTAAAAACGGCCGAGCCGTTGCCGGAAAGCCGACGAGGCTTGACCGTACTTCGGATAATAGGGATCGGCTAATAATCCGCCGTTCTCTCCGAGCAGCAAATGATAGGCGCCCGAAGCGAATATGACAGCCATGGCAACTGTCGCGCCGATTTCCGCTTCAATCGGATTCGCGGGATGCTCCGGATGGAATGCGGGCAAATAGGCGGCAAGTATGATCGGTTTGCGCGATAAAGCCCGCGTTCGCCTGACGAGAGCGTAGAGATCCCGAAACCGCGAGATCGGGTCCCACACCTCGATATAGATCGCGTCTTGCGCGGCTTCGGCCGTCGCATGGACGGGATACGTGCCGACGTTGTTGAAGATGAGACCGGCTTCCGGCAACTTCTCCCGGGTACGGCCGATTAGCGCCGGATAAAGTTCGGACAACCTTACCGCCTCGGAACAGCCGTCGTTCGTCTTTCGAATCGCCCGTTTAGGAAACCCGTATTGGTCGAGGTGGAGCCCGTCGAACCCCCATTCGATCGCGGTACGGAACTCGTCCGTCACATGTTCCGTCCAAGGCGAGCCCGGCGAGATGTCCATGATGTAGAAATAATCGCCAAGGCTATAAGGAGTTCCATCTCCCCGATACAGCAGTTGATCCGGATGATTGAGCGCGTAGTCAGGCAAACTTGCGTAAACGGCAGCGTAAGCGAAAGAGGCGATGCCCCTCTCCCGAAGCAATGCGATTTTCCGGCGTACGGCCGCCAACGAAACGGTTCGCCCAAGCGGATCCGTAAACGGCTCCTCATCCGTCAGCAGTTTATCGTGCCGGTACATCCAATCGTAAAATTGCACGATATTCAAATGGTGGCCAAGCAGGAAATCGGCGGAACCCTCATCGTGATCGCCCGGCGAGAAGTCGCTAAGGAAGCCATAACGGGGCGCTTCGCTCCAATGCCCGGCGACGTCGAACGCTGTTTCTCCCCACGTTTCGGACTCTCCCTCCATGCCTTCTCCCGCATCGGCAAAAACACCGTAAGCCCCCGAATCCGCGAATCCAGGCAGCACGATCTCGCCAGCGAGCTTATTCTGCGGGCCGGGCAGCAGTTCGCCTGCCCCCTGGAGAATAGGCCGATCCAACTCGCAAACTTGCCATTGGAAACTCGCTCCACCCTCGACATCCGATGAAGCCCGCGTTTCCACGCGAATTCTCACCTCCTCTCCCGGCCGGTACTGGGCTTTGTCCGGTAGCAGATGGAGCCGCCGAATTTTTTTCAAAATGAGAACCCCCTAGGTTTTCAAGCTGCCATCCGAAAGGTTGGCCCGCACGAACTGTTTTTGAAAAACGAGAAAAATAGCGATCGTCGGAACGAGCGCGATAATCGATGCCGCGAAGAACAGTCCGTAGAACGAAACATATTGTCCGCGGAACATTTGCAACGCGATAGGCAGCGTCCGATGGGCTTCCGATTTCATGACGGTGAGCGCGACGACGAATTCGTCCCACGTGCCCTGGAACGAGAAGATCGCGAGCGTGCCGAGAGCGGGCAACGACAGCGGAATGTAAATGGAACGGAAGATGGTGAAGCGTCCCCCTCCGTCGATGACGATCGATTCTTCCAGTTCGCGGGGGATGCGCTCGAAAAACCCTCGCAAAAAAAACGTGCTTCCGACAAGCCCCGAGCCCACGTATAGCAGGATAAGCCCGGAGTAGCTGTCGACTAGGCGCAGGCTTCTGAGAATGGTGAATTGAGGGATGATATTGATGATCGCCGGGACGAACAGCGTGAAGATGAACAGCCGGAACAGCTTTTCCTTGCCGGGAAATTCGAATCTAGCGAACGCATAAGCCATACAGGACGACAAGGTCAACGAGAACAACATCGTACAGCCCGTGACGACAAGACTATTGCGAAAATAGAGCTGAAAATGGTTTTTCCCCCACGCTTGCGTAAAGTTGCTTATCGTTTTCGTGTCCGTCATAAGCTTCTGCGGGCTAGGGAGGCTGTAATTGTCGGTCGTAAGCGAAGTGAGGACCATATACGCGAAAGGACCGATAACGGCGACGATCCCGACGGCGAGCAATAGGTGGACGAGCGTCGTTCTGACATTCATCATCATGGGCGCTTCTCCTCTAAAATTCAATCCGGTCGCGTCCGATGGAGCGTTGCTGCGAATAAGTCAGCGCGAAGATGAGCAGCCCGAGGCAAACGCTGATCGCGGATGCGTAACCGAAGTCGAAATATTGGAACGCCTGCTTGTAGAGATACGTGTTTAACAATTGCGTGCTATCCATCGGTCCTCCTTGCGTAATTGCGTATACTTGGATAAAAGCTTGGACGGCACCGTTAACCAGATTGATGATGACGTAAGCGGTTAGCGGGCGGACCAGGGGCAGCGTAATATTCAAAAAGGAGGCTGTTGGCTTCGCCCCGTCGATCTCGGCGGCTTCATAGAGCGACCTGGGTATCGACTGAAGCGCGGCAAGGTAGAGCACCATAACCCATCCCGCTCCTTTCCAAATGCTGACGAGCCAGATAACGAGGTTGGCCGACCACGTATTTTGCAGCCAGCCGATCGGCTCGCCGATCAAATGAAGGATGTCTACGAGTATATAATTGATTACTCCCTCGTGCCCATCGGCGAACAGAAACCGGAACAAGTACGAGACGACGATCCATGAGCTAATGACGGGCACATAATAAACGAGCCTCCAGAATACTTTGAGCCGCACGGTTTTCATTTGGATGAGCAACGCGAGCACGATGCCGGCGATCCATTGTCCGGGCACGGTGACTACCGCCATGAGCAGCGAGTTGCGCAGCGCGGTACCGATCATCGGATCGGTGAAAACGTTCTTGAAATTGGATAATCCGGCCGCTTCGCTCGTCTCCGGTTTGATCACGTTGTAGTGGAAAAAGCTGATATACATTCCTTTCGCCATTGGATATAACACGAAAGCTAGCGTTAGCGCGAGGCCGACGGCGAGATAGGGCGACACTTGGGCATATTGCTTGAATGCTTTGCGCATGGGCGGAGCCGTCCTTTCCGGAAAACAAGCCGCGGCCGGCCGCATACAATCTTCGGCAAGCCGCCGCTCGTCTCATTCTGTTGCGGTTTGCGGTTTCAGTCGGTTACTCGCTCAGGAATCCGTCGATTTGCGACGCCGCTTTGTCAAGCGCATCCTTCGGTTTCGCTTTACCGCGGAATACGGATTCGAACGCGGCTCCGATGGCGTCGTTAATTTTGTTGGCATTCGGACTTGGCGTACGGGTATATGCCGTCCCGAGCTGGTCGACGTACGATTGCAGGTACCAGATGTCTTTGAGGTCCGGCGATTGAGCCGCTTCTTTGTTCGTCGGGATTTGGCCGGTTTGCTTAACCATAAGAATCTGGATTTCCGTTGAAGTCATGAATTGCGCGAACTTCCATGCCGCATCCGGCTGCTTAGCTCCGTTGAATATGACTAGATCCTCTCCGCCAATGACGGAATGGCTTTGACCGTCGGGACCGGACGGAATAAGAGCCGGAAGCATTTTGTCTTTCGTATCGGCGTCCCCGATCAGCGAGTAGAACCATGGGCCATCGGTAATCATCATATAGGAAGCGGCTTTGCCTTTGTCGCCGCGCAGCCCCTCCCACGTTCCGGGCTGGCCGCCGAGGATCGGAGGCGCGAGCAAACCTTCCTTGTACCATCCGTAGATTGTATCGAGCGCTTTGAGGCTGGCGTCGGAGTTCAGGAAACCGGTCGCTTTCGTATATTCGGGATCCGTGTATTGCCCGCCTAACGTCCAGAACCATGCCGAGAAATCCCATACGTTCGTGCCGCCGATCGTAATTCCCGAGAATTTGCCCTGCTTCTTGATATTGCGGGCGAGCGTCACAAGTTCGTCTATCGTCTTCGGAGGCTCGGAAGCTCCGGCTAGGGCAAGCAGTTCTTTGTTATAAATGGCGACGCGAGTATTCGTATCGAGCGGAATGCCGTAATATTTGCCTTTGTATAAATTCGTGTCGACAGTCCCCTTGAATGAGTTGTCTAAAATGGCCTGGGCATCCGGGAAGCCGGAAATCTCTTGCAACGCGCCTTGTTTCGCCATATTGGAAACCCAAGTATTGTCCATACGCATAATATCCGGAGGCGTGCCTCCCGCTACGGCCGTAAGCACCTGTTGATCAAGGTTCTCGGTCGGCATGCGGGTAGCGTGGATTTTAACGCTCGGGTAAACCGCCTCGAACTTCGGAATGACTTGCTCGAGCAGCACCTTTTCTTCGCCTTCGCCGTATGCGTGCCAGAATTCCACTGTCACCTGAGGCTCATCGCTCGCCGAAGCCGATGCCGACGGGCTGGCGCTAGGACTTGCCGGTACGTCGGCCTTTTCCGTGGATGAAGGAGCGACGCTTGCGCTGGGCGAGGCGTCTTTGTTGTTATTCGAGCCGCAAGCCGACAGAATGGCGGCCGACAGCGCGAACAAAGCGATTCCTTTCGTGAACTTGAGAACGCTACTCACTGAATTTCCCCCTTGAAAGCATGAATGGTTACGCTTTCAAGTATAAAGCGCGGACGGTCGTTCCAACATTTCACAGTTTTCCGTTTTGGTACGTTTTATTCCGCACTTCGCCGGGCAATCGTCAGCTCCTCTTGGCCTGTAACCGGTTTCTTTTGATTTTGGTGCGTTTTGTTCCGTTTTAGCGGAACATAAACGACCAAGCAAAAACGCCTTCGGCGTCCTCCGGACGTTGAAGAAGCTTTGCGGAGATGATTCAGAAATGGATAAGCGTGAAACTTATAAAATCTGAATCATTTTAAAAAGCCCAGACGGTAAAAATCCCCGCCCGGGCCCCGCATTTTACTGTACGTTACCGTAGAACCACGCTTCCCCCGTCGTCATCTTCCGGTCGTGCAGCGCCTGCACGTCATCCTCCGACCAAGCGGAGGTTGACGGGTTTTGACGGACGAGCACGACGTTGAGGTTGGAATAGTCACCTGTCGCTACCGCCCCGGTGCTAGACAATTCGGATAAAGGGATAACCATTTCGATATCCCCGCTGGACGTGCTCCACTGCGGAGCGATAACGCTTGTGATGAAATGGTCGAACGTCCACGTCCCGCCGGACACCTTGAACATCGCATAGGTACTGCTGTCGCTCCAGCGACCGACCATATACTGCGCGCTATGGTCAAGCGTTCCGCCATACATGCCGGTTCCGAGCGACGCGGCGGCGCCGTGCTTGTAATCTTCGGCGTACACCATCATCGCGAAACGCGGCGCGGTGTTATACGCCGACAGGCTACCGCTTTTGTTCTTGATTCTCACGTACAAGTTGCTCGCGTCATTGCTAATATAGACTCGCTGAATGTCCGTGTCTCCCGAACCCGATACGCTTGCGTTGTTGTCGAGATAATAAGGCACGTTGCTGTACTGCGAGAGGTCGTTCGACACGGTTGTCGTAACCGTGATCGCTTTGTACGCGCCCACGTTCTCCTGCGGCGGAATGACGCGCAAGTCGGCCTGACCGCCGTAAGCGAGCGCCGTCACGACGAACCAGGCGGCCGTGACCGGCTCGACCATCGTGCTCGGGAGCGGCTTCAGCGTAATCCGAGAAACGGCTTCCCCAGGCGCCATATAGCCGACGCCCATTCTCGACACCATCCACTTAAGCTCCGCCAGCGCGGTCGTCAAGTCTCCGTTGTAGATGGAATAGAGCGCATGGTACGAAGTCATTTGCGGCCAAGACGGCTCGTCGCTTTGGGCTTCGTTGCCCGCCGGGCTATAGGGCGACGTGTAGTAGAAGTTATCGCTGTCGTAACGGGCGATTCCATAGGTGTCGTGCTGGAGGTGGGACAGCACGGTCGACACATGGCTGCTCGCGCGGGACGAAGCGGAGTCGATCGTACCATATACGAGCGCCGCCATAGAGGAAGCGTCCACTAACGTATTGGCCGTTCCGCTCGTCGACACCGCCCGGTTGAAGCTCGTTCCGTTCCACATCCCTTTCGGGCTCCAAGAGTCGCTCTTGTTGATGTTGGTGCGGATTTGGCTGGCTACTCCGTTATAATTGTCCGCCAACGCAGGAAGAGTCTTCGCTCTCGCCATGTACTGCGCGGAATCGAGCCCGGTCGCATAGAGCGATTGGGTGAAAATATTATACTCGACCGTTTCCTCCCAGATGCTCGCATCCGCCGGGCCGAAGCCGTATGGATCCGTTCCGATCGCGTTGTAAATGAAGTCGGCGGATTTCTTATAACTCGTCCAGATGTTCGTCAGGAAAGTCGAGCTACCGGTTATTTTGTAGTGCAAGTACGCTCCGATCAGATAGATTCCGATGGAATCGTGCTCGGGCTCGACGAAGGAAACGTAGCTGCTATCCCATAAATTAAACGTCGTCTTGAAACTGCCGTCGCTTTGTTGCCTGTCTTTCAGCCAGTACCAATACTTCTCGGCATCGGCCGTAAACCCCGCCTGGTCGAGAATCATCGCCGTCACCGCGCTATCCCTCGCCCACACTTTGTAACCGTAAGCGATCGGATTGGTCGCGGCAGGCATCGCGCCGGATACGGGATTGATCGAATTTTTGATCGCGATCAACGATCTCTTGTACGTTTTGTTGATGCCGTCGTCGGCGAAGCTTACCGATTTGCCTCCGCTAAGCCACGTAGCGTAGGAGTTCTGCGTCTGCGTGAACCAGTAAGACGCCGTTTGGGCGCGCGCGGTGTCGATCGAGCTTTGGGCATGGGCTAGCGTGTCGCGTACGGTTGCCACGAAGGATAACGTGACCGAGCCGTTGGCGGGAATCGTAATCGAATTCTGGAACGCTACGCTGATATCCGTCGCCGTTACGCTAGCGTTGTTCTTGAGCGTACCGTTGTTGTCGAACGTGTACCACGGAGCAACCGTGCTGCTGCTCGTGTTGGACACGGTGTCGTCCCCGGCCTGATACCCCGTCGCGGTCTGGAACGCGCCAAGCGCCACGTAATATTGCCCGGAATTACTCATGTTGACGATAAGAGCGTTACGGGTGCTATCGTACGAAGCGGAGTTGGTTGAATTCGCGCCGCCGATCGTCTTGTTATTGACGTGAATTTGCTCTAGCAGGTTGTAATTGACCGCGCTTCCCCCGGCATTCGTGAACGTGTAAGTGGCGACGGTAAAGTTCTGATTCGGCACCATGGCGTAGTCTTTCGTCACCGTCACTGGCATGCTCGAACCGTTATAGTCCAAATACTTCGTCCGCAATATACCCCCGTCGTCGTAGTACGCCTCGGAGTTGAAGTTATGAATCTGATCGTACTTGACCGAATGCGACTCATCCCGGAAAAACCCCGAATAGTCCTTGATCTGGTTCGTGTTGAAATCGTTGCTGATTCGCATCTCCCCGATCCGCGGGCCGAACGTTCCGGTATCGTTCTGAGATAGCTTGCTGGCCATCCAGATATTCATCGAATCCGTCCAGTTGGACATATAGAGGCTTGTCGCGGATTGCGTCGATGGCGAAGTCGGCGGATCGGCGTGAACGACGGGAGCCAGCATCTGCAGCGTCGTACCCAACAATACCGCCGCGAGCGCAACCATCCCGCTTTTTTTCCAACCTTTGCTTTCTCTCATGGGAAACCCTCCCAAGAATGATTTTTAACTAACGGTTATCGAGAAATTCGTACCTTCCCACCTATCCGTACCCGTTTCCATAATGCCGTTGCCGTTATCGTCCCAGAGATAAGTGAAATTAACGGTCGTGCCCGAAGTAAACGGTCCGATCGAATTTTCGAAACTATGGCTCGCATCCGTTGAACCATTGCTCCACATCGGCGTATCGGTCACGCCGGTCCAGCCGTTAACGCCCCAATGCAGCCAACCGAATTCGCCATTGCGCACAGTGATCCGATAGCCCGCGGGCACAGTCGTTATCTGCCGGTCAAATTGCCAAATATACGTTTTGTCCACGTTCAGCCTGTCGAGATTGATCGCTCCCGGACTTGTCGCGCTCTCCCAGATGACGATCGAATGAATGCCCGGCTTCAGATGCGCGGTCAACTCGCCGTCTGCCCATGTATCCCAATTCGCCGTTGCCGGAAACTGAACCGTGCCCGCGTAAGCCCCGTCGACGTATACGTCGCGCGCCGCAGCAGAACCTCCGTTCGCGTAACGGAACCGCAACGAGTAATCATCGTCGGTTACCGCCTTCACGAGGAAGGAAACCCCTTTGCCGCTACCGCCGCTAAAGCCGTCAACGAAGCCGCTCCCCGTGTATCCCGAATGGTTCGTGTTCGTCGATACTCCTGTTTTGATCGCCGACTCGGCTTCGTATTGATTGCCCGAAGGAACGGTAAACGTACGTTTAACGTAGATCATGTCCCAATACTGCAGCGACGGCACGGTGAACGAGATGTAGTTGCCGCTGGCGTCCGACCCGGTCGTGAACGACAGTTCGGAGGTAAGCCCGCCGCCGATGTCCGGTGACGCGACATAGACGTGGCTGACCGATTCGTTCGGACCGACGTAAACTTTGGTTGCCAGACTCGATAGCGTCGTCGGAGCCGTCGCGCTGTTACGCCATTGGTTGTCGTTGCCCTTCAGATTAAGCAGATGGACGATATCGTAATCCGGCGTTCGCTTATTGATCGTCCAGATCGTATTGCCCGTTCCGTCTCCGCTAAGCGTCTGGCCCGCAATCGAGACGAACTGGTTGCCCGAATCGTTATTGATGACATCGGAGTCGAACAGCAGGTTTTCGTAAGCGGTAATGAACGAATAGTGATCTTTCATCGCGTTTACGAGCAAGCTGCGCATGCTCTTGCTGCGGTTCGGGTAGTATTCGTGCGGCAGCATCTGGTTGTCGTCTCCGAGCTCGATATGCGTCGCTCCGCTGGCCGCCATCATCGCGTCGGCCAACCGGACGGACGCGTCGTCGAACGTGCCGAGCGTAAGACTGTCCAGGTTGATCGCCCCCGCGTTCGCCGCGTCGTACGCAACCTTAACCGTATGCGTGCCCGCGGTCAGATCGACCTGCAGCCATGCGTCGCTTGCCCAAGCGTTCCAATTCGGTTGGTTGTAGAAGCCGATCGATTGGACGAGCGTGCCGTCGACGTAAATATTGCGGGTCGCCATGCTGCCGATGTTGTTGCCATAGGCGAACACGAGCGAGTAATGTCCTTGCTCCGGCGCGCTCACCGAGAAGGTGACCGAATCGCCGACGGCGTCGAATTGGTCGACGAAACCGGTACCGGAATAGCCTGCATGGTTCGTATTCGTCGTCACTCCGACCTTGGTCGCGGATTCCGCTTCGTACCGCGGCCCGATGTTCTCGGCATAGTCCATGTACCCCGCGAGAACGACCGCTTTTCCGCCGCTATTCGCCCGCAGGGAGTCGATATAATTTTTGAGCTGGCCGTAGCTGTTCGAGTTGTACCATATTTCGCTATAGTTAAAATCCGTGTTCGCGTTTTTGCTTACGTCGTTCGCCGCCCAACCGCCCACGGAGCCGTCGACGATGTTGAAAGCAAGCTTATTCTTGGAGGCATTATTGGAGGTCAAAGCGGTTTTCGCCGCGTTAAGAAACGGGGAAAAACGCGCGGACAAATCGATAGAGCTGCCCCCGTAGTTGTACACATTGTTGCGTTGTCCCATCTGATCCACGTGGATGCCGTCGAATCCGGCAGTGTTGACCGCGTCCTTGTATTGATTCTGAATGTAAGTTTGCCAACTCGTATTCGCCGGGTCGAACATCCACAAGTACGTCGATCCGTTGCCGAAATCCACGTTCATTTGGCTTGCGTGCGCCGTATCGGAGTAAATGCCCCATGTCGGACTGATTCCGTACGTGCTGTAACCTTCGCGCGCGGCATACACCATCGCATACGCCATGGCAGCCATATTCTGATTATGCGTGGCGGCGACTTGGTTCTGGATCGTGGACCAGGAGATCGTCCGGTTGAACAGATCCTGCCAAGTCGCATCCACCGTTCCGCCCGTGCGCTTGAACAACGTATCGTGCCGCCACATCCAGTCGTAATATTGCAGGGCGTTCAAGTGGTAGTCTTGCGCAAGCTGATCCACTTTCGCCGTGCTCTGCGTCGAAGTCTCGGATGAAGGGAAAACGGAGAGGTAACCGTAGCGCGGGTATTTAGCGAAATCCGAAGATACGTCGATCGCTGTCGTCCCTGTTCCGAACGCTCCGCAGTCGATTTTGACGAAGTAACCTTGGAAGTCGGTGGCCGGAGCCGTCCAGCTGAATGTGATCGTGGTCGTCGCTCCGCTAGCCAATGTAACGGATTGCGAAGCGGTATAGACGGAAGTTTCCAAATGCGATATGGCTAGCGCTGCAGTACCTGACCAGCTTGTACCGCCGTGGTTCGTGAGCTGCGCTTTGATCTGCACCGTATTGCCCGGGCCGTAGCGGGCTTTGTCCGTATACACCCGGTCTACGTTTCCCGTTACTTGGGCGTGGGCGGTATTCACTGAAAACGCTGGGACACCCGGATAAAGACAAACAACGATGAGCAGAGCGATCAGTGCCGGGAACCCGAATCGTCTGGCGCTTATCAATCTAACCAACTCCTTTGCCGATTGGTGATGCGGTCGTGCAAGCTTGCGGGCTTGAGGTTGACCGATGCCGATGACGGCTTGAACAATGAAACTTGAATTATCACCTCCTGAGACGATGGTTTATGACGGGAACCAATAAACCGTAACTGTCGCGTTGCCGAAACAGCCATAATTCCCGTTCAGACATTTCCAGTATAAGGCATTCCGTCTATGGCGTAGAGGATAGGATATTCCTATTTGGTGTCGTCTTTTCGGGAGAAAATGAAAACGGTTACCAATCCGAGCAAAATAATAAACGAGCCCTTGGGCTCGTTTCGCATAAAAAAAGGAAGCCCGCCAACGGTGGCAGGCTCCAAGCATATGAAAAAAGGGGGTCTTGCTTATTATAATAGCCCGTCACTGAGACAGGGAGATCACAGGAATGTTTCATTTGTGTAACAAATGCCATGAAACCGCGCCGATTCGTGTTTTCGAATTACTTACTTTTCGGAAGTGAGTATGTTAGAATAAGAGCAAAGGGGGAATCGGCATGGACTATTCCAAAATGTGCCCCAAATACGAATCGGCAGCCGAGCTGCTCGGCAAAAAATGGACGGGACTGATCATCCGCGTGCTTCTCGGAGGTCCGAAGAGGTTTAAGGACATCAAAGAGCAAATTCCGGAGATGAGCGACAAAATGCTGACCGACCGGATGAAGGAGCTCGAAGCGTCGGGCATTCTGACGCGGACCGTCTATCCGGAAATGCCGGTACGCATCGAATACGAACTGACCGAGAAAGGCCGCCACTTGGATGAAGTCATTCATTCCATTCAAAATTGGGGCGAGAACTGGATGTAACGGTCGGCGTTCAGCCGGCAATGTAGAAGGACCCTGCAGTAGTCATCCTCGATGACTTCGCGGGGTCCTTCTTCGTTCGCGCGACTATAGCTTAAACTTGTTGACCGCCTGCTCCAGCTCGCGAATGCGGCCGGACAAGGAAACCATCGCGTCCGCCACCATCCTGACGGATCCCATCTGCGTGTCCGAGATGTCCGCCACTTCCTGCGACCGCTCCGCGATCGACTCCGAGATCGCTTCCGTCTGCGCGACGAGCGCCGACAATTCCTCGACCTGCGCTTCGATTTCCTGCCCAGCCGCCGCGATTTCCCGAAGTTCCGATTCCATGTCCTTGATGCCGTTCGAAATATCCTCGAACACGCCGCCGGCCTCGCGAACGACGGCCGCCCCGCTTTTGCGATGCAGCGACGATCGCGAGTCCATTGGACGT
The DNA here is from genome assembly GCF_042655365.1 of Cohnella suwonensis. Taxonomy (NCBI): domain Bacteria; kingdom Bacillati; phylum Bacillota; class Bacilli; order Caryophanales; family Paenibacillaceae; genus Cohnella; species Cohnella suwonensis. The sequence goes on from NZ_JBHSMH010000038.1 coordinate 38,021, forward strand.
CTGCAACAACCCGTACGTATCCGTCGATGCCTTCACCTTATCCACGATGGACAGGTCTTTAAGCTTGTCCGAAAATTCTTCCGGAACGTCGCCGGCTTGGCTGATCACGTTTCCGTCGAAGCCCACCGTCGTCATGAAGCCCAGATGAGGAATGATCAATTGTTCGCCTAGTTGCGCGATCAAGCGTGCCGCGGAATCGCCGACCTCGAGCGCGTGCGCCTTTTCGATTGTTCCGGGACGTCATTCTCTATTTCCCCCATATCCATCCATATCTATCCTTAACCAATTTGATGTCCCTCTTCCTTGTCCTCCTCGGTTCGACAGAGATTACTGGAATTCGTCGAATGCGCGCAACTTTTTCGATAGTTTTTTAGTTTAGTATGTAGAATGCTGTCGAATATCGTCATTCCTCCTCGTCATCTTAGGTTCCGAACCGCGCTTAAAAGGAGAGAGCAAGTTGAAAAAAATCATCTATATCATTATCGCCGCCACGATCGTCGGCGGTTTATGGTCACACGTTCACGCGTTAAACGAAAAATCCACGGACAAGCCCGACGCCGTGGCGACCGCTACCGTCATGCCTGAACCTTCGGTAGATCCGCTTGCGACAGAGACCGCCACGCCGGATCCGTCGAAGGAACCCGAAGACCAACCGACCGACGAGCCGTCGGAGCCTGCTAAACCGGCCGAGACTTCGAAACCGCCGAGCAGCGACGGCTTCGACTTCGGCAAAGTCATCTCCGCGGAAGATTTGCCGGCGTCGACGATCGAGAAACAAGGCGATCTCGGTGTCGTGACGAACGCGACGAGCCTGTTCGTGCTCGCCAATAAGAAGCGCAATCTGCCGTCCGACTACGTGCCGCCAGATTTGGTCGTACCAGACGTGCCGTTCTCGTTCTCCGGCGACTCGCCGAAGAAAAAAATGCGCAAAGCCGCGGCCGATGCGCTCGAGTCTCTCTTCCAGGCGGCGAAAGACGACGATATCGAATTGAAAGCCGTATCCGGCTATCGTTCTTACGCAACCCAGAAAGCGTTGTTCGCCGCGAACGCGAAGAAGAAAGGCGAGGAAGTCGCCAACAAGACAAGCGCGCGTCCCGGACAAAGCGAACATCAAACCGGCCTCGCCATGGATATTTCGAGCGCCAGCGTCGGTTACGCCCTCGAAGAAACGTTCGCGGATACGAAGGAAGGCAAGTGGTTAGCTTCCCACGCGGCGAACCACGGTTTTATCATCCGTTTCTTGAAAGGCAAAGAAAAAATCACCGGCTATTCGTACGAGCCTTGGCACGTCCGTTACGTCGGCCAAGAAGTCGCCAAAGCAGTCGTCAAGCAAAAAGTGACGCTCGAAGAGTACTTGGACGAAGCGGCCGAAGTGATCGGGCGGTAAGTCTCCGGCGCGACGGCGATTAACCGGACTCCGCGACTCGCCGAGTTCCGGCCTCGCGTTGCAAGACTTTCTCGGATCGAGTACACTATCCACAAGACGAAGAACGTCCTTTTCCAACGGCTGTTGGGAGGGGCGTTTTTTATGATTGGGGGAGGAACCGGAATGAATATCGAAACCGCATACTCCGATTTCATGCTTACGCATATTCGGATGAGATCGGGAGAACGGAAAGGAAGGCTGGAGTCGCGCGATTTTCACGGGGAAAAGCTTTTCCTGAAGCAAGTCTGGTGGCCGCTCAAAGGAAACTTGCTGGGCCTACACCCCGAATATGAAATCGCCGACTGGCGCGGACGTTCATACTTCGCGGATTTCGCTTGGAAGTCGCCTTGGGGGCTGACCATCCTCTTCGAAATCAAAGGATTCGGCAAGCACGTCAGGGATATGGACAGGAACGGCTACAACAACGAGTTGAATCGCGAATTGTTTCTGCAAGCGATTGGATATCGGCTCGTCTGTCTCACGTATGACGACGTAGCCGAGCGCCCCAACCAATGCATCACCTTGCTTCGCTTGTACTTCAGCCAGTTTCATGCCTCTGACGCTCCAGTAACCCTTTCTTTATTCGGCGAAAAAGAAGTATTGAGGTTCGCCCTTCGGCAATCCGGCGCGATTCGCCCGATAGACGTAAGCCGATATCTGCAGACGGATCCCCGCACGACGAAAAGGCTGCTCGAACAGCTCGTCGCGAAAGGATGGCTAACGCCTGTGCGAGTAGGAAGCGGCGAGCGGATCGTACGTTACGAAGCCGCTAAAGAAGCAATCAAGTATTTGAGCTAGCCCGCCTCTCATCACTTCAAGTTAGTTCTACGCAGCAAGCTGCGGGGAATTAGACCCAAAGCGATTCAACTAAAGGGAAATCACGCATTTAAATAAGGCGTATTTCGAAATCCTGACATTCTAAAAGGAAAAAGTACGCTTATTTTCCTCCTCATGACCAAATGGAGGCGTTTTGGAAGTATTAAATGCATATTTTCCCTTTAGTTCTCAGTTAGCCGATTCTTCGTGGAAATTAGTAGTATTTTTTCCACTTAAGCTACGTTAGAGAGGTTAGTCTAAGCATGTGCATGGGTAGCTACAGCGTCGAGGTTAGTCTAGGTTCGTACATGGGCAGCTATAGCGTCGAGGTTCAAAAAATGAAAAAAAACCGCCGGGAGAGCCTAAGCTCTCTTCGACGGTCGAACAAATAAACTTACATGCCCAGCCATTGCTTGAACAGTTGCTTCGTCGTGTCGCGGTTCATGGCCGCGATGGACGTCGTCAGCGGAATGCCTTTCGGGCACGAGCGCACGCAGTTCTGCGAGTTGCCGCAGCCCTCGATGCCGCCCTCTTCCATGAGCGCTTCCAGGCGCTCGTGCTTGTTCATCTCGCCCGTCGGGTGAGCGTTGAACAGACGCACTTGCGAGATCGACGCGGGGCCGATGAAGCTGTTGCGGTCGTTAACGTTAGGGCACGCCTCGAGGCAGACGCCGCAAGTCATGCACTTGGACAGCTCGTACGCCCACTGGCGCTTCGATTCGGCCATGCGGGGACCCGGTCCGAGATCGTACGTGCCGTCGATCGGGATCCACGCTTTGACTTTCTTCAGCGCGTTGAACATGCGCTCGCGGTTGATGACGAGGTCGCGAACGACCGGGAACGTCGACATCGGCTCGAGCCGGATCGGTTGTTCCAGCTTATCGACGAGAGCGGAGCACGCTTGGCGCGGCTTGCCGTTGATAACCATCGAGCAGGCTCCGCACACTTCCTCGAGACAGTTCGATTCCCAGCATACGGGAGCCGTTTTCGCGCCGTCGGCTTTAACCGGGTTTCGTTGAATTTCCATGAGCGCGCTAATGACGTTCATGTTCGGACGGTACGGCACCTCGAACTCCTCGGTGTAAGAAGCGGCTTCCGGACTGTCCTTACGCGTGATGACAAACTTGACTTTGCGTTGCGCGGTTGCCGTTGCTGTTGTCGTCGCCATGGCTTAGCCCTCCTTCTTCTTGTTGGTGGAGTAGTCGCGTTTACGCGGCTTGATCAAGGACGTGTCGACCTCTTCGTACGAAATTTGCGGACCTTCCGCCGTCCAAGTCGCCTTGGACGTCTTGAGGAAGTTGTCGTCGTCGCGTTCCGGGAATTCCGGCTTGTAATGCGCGCCGCGGCTCTCGTCGCGCAATAGCGCGCTGACGGTCATCGATTCGGCCAGCTCCAGCATGTTCCACAGCTGGCGGGTATAAGCGGCGCCGGAGTTGTTCCAGTTCGCTACGTCGTTGATGTTGATTTTCGCGTAACGCTGCTTCAGTTCTTTGATTTTGCCGACCGTTTCTTCGAGCTTCTTGTTGTAACGAACGACGGTCATGGTGTTCGTCATCCACTCGCCAAGCTCTTTCGCGATGACGTAGGCGTTTTCCGTGCCGTCCATCTTCAGGATCGACTGGAATTTGCTCGACTGCTTGTTGCGCTCGCGCTCGAACACGCTTTCGGATACGTCTTCCGCCGACTTCTTCAAGCCTTTGATGTATTCGACCGCTTTCGGTCCCGTCACCATGCCGCCGAAGATCGCGGACAGAAGCGAGTTAGCCCCGAGACGGTTCGCGCCGTGATATTGGTATTCGCACTCTCCGCAGGCGAAGAGGCCCGGGATGTTCGTCATTTGGTTGTAATCGACCCACAAGCCGCCCATCGAATAGTGGACCGCAGGGAAAATTTGCATCGGGATCTTGCGCGGATCGTCGCCCGTGAACTTCTCGTAAATCTCGATGATGCCGCCGAGTTTGACGTCGAGTTCCTTCGGGTCTTTGTGGGAAAGATCAAGATACACCTTGTTCTCGCCGTCGATGCCGAGCTTCTGGTTGACGCAGACGTCGAAAATTTCCCGAGTCGCGATATCCCGCGGTACGAGGTTGCCGTAAGCCGGATATTTCTCTTCGAGGAAGTACCAAGGCTTGCCGTCTTTGTACGTCCAGATGCGTCCGCCTTCGCCGCGCGCCGACTCGCTCATGAGGCGGTTTTTGTCGTCGCCCGGAATGGCCGTCGGGTGAATTTGGATGAACTCGCCGTTCGCGTAATGAACGCCTTGCTGGTACACCGCGCTCGCCGCGGTTCCCGTGTTGATGACGGAGTTCGTCGTTTTGCCGAAAATAATGCCGGGACCGCCGGTCGCCAGAATGACCGCATCTCCGCGGAACGTGACGCATTCCATCGTGCGCAGGTCTTGCGCCGAGATGCCGCGGCATACGCCGTCGTCGTCGAGGACGGCTCCCGTGAATTCCCAATGCTCGAACTTCTGAACGAGCCCTGCCACTTCCCAGCGGCGAACTTGCTCGTCCAGCGCGTACAGCAGCTGTTGGCCCGTCGTCGCGCCGGCGAAAGCCGTGCGGTGGTATTGCGTGCCGCCGAAACGGCGGAAATCAAGCAAGCCTTCCGGCGTGCGGCTGAACATGACGCCCATCCGGTCCATCAAGTGAATGATGCCGGGCGCCGCTTCGCACATCGCCTTGACCGGCGGCTGGTTCGCGAGGAAGTCTCCCCCGTATACCGTGTCGTCGAAGTGTTCCCAAGGGGAGTCGCCCTCGCCCTTCGTGTTGACCGCCCCGTTAATGCCGCCTTGCGCGCACACGGAGTGGGAACGTTTCACCGGCACGAGCGAGAACAGGTCGACCCGCACGCCCGCTTCGGCCGCTTTGATCGTCGCCATCAGTCCGGCGAGACCGCCGCCGACGACGATTACTTTTTGAGTAGCCATCTATGTTTTCCTCCCAAGTAAACGGCTTCGTTCCGATGGGGAGCGAAACCCGTTTGTATCGAGCGATTCATGCTTATCCTTGCGTCGCGAAACCGATCAACGCCGCCGCGTCCGAAGAGAATTCGTCGCCGCGGAACGCCACGAGGGACAGCAGGAACAACGCGGACATAATCACGAATATGACCATGCAAATATTAGAAGATACCTTCTGAGCGCGAGGGCCTACCGTAATGCCCCAGCTGACGAGGAACGCCCACAAGCCGTTGGCGAAGTGGAACATCGCCGCCACGACGCCGATGACGTATGCCGTTAAGGCGACGGGATTGCTCAGAATATCGTTCATATGCTGGCCGAGATCCTCGTGCCGAACGTTGCCGAGCGTAATTTGGAATCGCGTCTCGTAGAAATGCCAGGCCACGAAAATAAACGTGATGACCCCGGTAATCCGCTGCCACGTGAACGCCCAGTTGCGCCCATAGCTGAATCGACCCGTGTTAAGATTCGATTGGTAGGCGATGTACAAGCCGTATACGCCATGGAACAGAATCGGCAGCCAAATGACGAACAATTCCATCCAGAAGACGAGCGGGATACTGTTCAACAAGTCGATGCTGTCCGAGAAGCCCTCCTGTCCTCCTTCGAACGCGGAGTAGTTGGTCAGCGCGTGCTCGACGATGAACAGCCCGAGCGGAATGACGCCGAGCAAAGAGTGAAGCTTTCTCGGTAAGTAGGAATTACCTGCCATGTGTGTGTTCGTTCTCCTTTCGCATCCGTGCTTCGACAACGATGACGACGAATTTCCAAGCGTCACCATTTTGTCACCGCTATTAAGGTTACTCTATTTTCGCTTATAATGGAACTGCTTATTTAATATTAAACCTTATAACCTACGCGCATAAGAGGAGCTGTGAAACATGCTGGAAGACATGCGTTTGTTCGCCGCGATCGTGGAGCAGAGAAGCCTGAACAAAGCCGCCGACCGCCTGAATTTATCCCAGCCCGCGCTATCCCGCCGGTTATCCCGGCTAGAAGCCGAGCTGGAAGTCGATCTGTTCCGCCGCATCGGGAAAAGGCTCGAGCTGACGCCCGCGGGCAAGCTTACGTACGAGTTCGCGTTGGATCTCCGACGGTTCCACGGCGACTACTTGCAGAAGCTGAACGCCTTCAAGTCTACGGAAGCTCCCGTTGCGACGATCGGAGCGAGCCTGACGACGCTTCAGACGACGCTTCCCGAGCTGATTACGGCCATGACCGGCAAACATCCTAACTTGGAAATCAAAGCGGTTACCGGCAAATCCCACGAAATCGCGACGCTAGTCAAAGAACGCAAAGTCGATTTCGGCATCGTCGCCTCTTCGGTCGTCGACGACCCAGGCATTACCAGTTTACCCTTGTTTGACGATCATCTTATCCTTGTCCTCCCCAGAAAACACATTCTATTGGAAAGAACGCATCTGGAGATGACCGATCTGAACGGTTTACCGATGATTTTGTTCGCCCCGGGCACCTGGTATCGCACGCTGACCGACGAGCTGTTCAGAACCTACAAGCTGAAACCGGACGTCCGGATGGAGATCGACTCGTTCGAAGCGATCATCCGCCTGCTGTCCGCTTGCCGGGCGGGAACGTTGCTGCCGAAGTCGTATTTGCGCGAGCAAGTTTTGGCGGATAACGATCTGTACCTGGTCCGCATCAGAGAACTCGAGGAAACGAATCGGACGACGTCCCTCATCCACGGCGATCCCGCGTGGCTCGCGCCTTCCACCCGGTACCTGATCGAAGAGACGACCGCTTATTTCGCGCGCAGGACCGGACCCGGAATCGAGTAACCCGACCGTCGCCGTACCCTGGCGCGAGCCGTTTCCTATAGTTACCGGTTTATCGGGCATACCCGTTGTGGTAGCCTTTTACATATGCCGCTTGGCTTTGTTTCCCGCTTAAGTACAAGTTCAAAAAGTCCGGTTTTCAAGATTCGATGTCGAATAATCTTCCTGGTCGCTTCGTGATCAAAATCGGACTTTTTGAACAACCTTATTAAAGGGGAATACCAAGGCATGGCATAATCACGGCCTAAACCTTACGGTGCGGGGGACAATATCGAAAGTATGTGCAGGATGCATATCCGCCATGTACTTGGGGTGAACCGCAGCGATGCGCAGGGCCGATCTCCCGGTCCGAACCCGACAGCTAACCTCGCCGGCCGATTATCAGGAGGACATCTCAGATGACGCACAGTTGGAAAAAGCTCGGAACGCGCGCGAGCGCGCTAGTACTCGGCGCCGCCCTGGCGCTTCCGTCGTTGACGGCCCACGCGGCCACCGCTCCGTACACGGCCAAGGAAGGCGATACGTTCTGGAAGCTGTCCAAGCAATTGAACGTTCCGCTTCAGAAATTGATGAACGTCAATCCGAACATCGATCCGCTCAACATTTACGCGGGATTGAAGCTGGTCATCCCGAACAACGGCATAACCGCCGCTTCGAAAGCCTCGCCGAACGCGGTGACCGCGCAATCGGTCACGACGACCGCCGGGCAATCGCTCGGCTTCTCCAAAGTTCTGGACATCAAAGCAACGGCCTATTCCGATTCCGCCGAAGAGAATGGCTGGGGTCCCGTCGATTACTTCGGCAAACCGCTTAAGCTCGGCACGATCGCCGTCGACCCGAACGTCATTCCGCTCGGCACGCGCGTATACGTGACCGGATACGACTTTTCCGGCTTGCCGGACGGCGGATTGATCGCCACGGCTACCGATAAGGGCAGCGCGATCAAGGGCAACCGAATCGACATCTTCGTCCCGGGAACCCGCCAATTCGTATCCGGATTCGGTTACCAGAGCGTTAAAGTTTACATTTTGAAATAACGGAACGACACGAAGAGGGCCGGACGCCGCGCGACGAACGCGAAGCGAACCGGTCCTTTTTGAACGCCGAAGGCGTTTTCGCTTGCGTTTATGATTTATACTCCTTCACGCCTAGCAGCTCCGATAAGGATACCGGTTCGTAACGGTGAAGCCGAAGCCAATCGATCAATGCCGGAAGCGCCTGTACCGTACCGCTAAGATTTTGCCCTTCCCCGCCTCCCGCGTGCATGAGCACGACGGCTCCGGGCCGGACGGAACGCGTCACGTTGCGCAGTATCTGCTTCGCGCTGAGCTGACGCCAATCGGAAGAATCGACGTTCCAATTGACGACCGTATAACCTTGTTGCTTCGCCCATCTGAGCTGCGTCTCCGTGATTTCTCCGTAAGGCGGCCGAACCAATCTCGGCTTGAAGCCGACGATGCCGTCGATGATCGCTTCCGCCCGCCCGATTTGATCTTGCACCTTCGCGAGCGGCAGCTTGGAGAAGTCGGGATGGCTATACGAATGGTTGCCGATATCGTGGCCTTCCTTCCGGATGCGCGAGACGATGTCCGGATGTTTCTTCGCGCGCGTACCGACGACGAAAAACGTCGCCGTCACTTTCTTTCTTCTTAACACGTCAAGTACTTGCGGCGTGAATCGCGGATCGGGTACGTCGTCGAACGTCAGGGCGACTTTGCGCGTATCCCCGTGCGCGGATAAGACGAAGGCTCCTTCGTACTTCTTCTCCATATCCGACCATCTCATGCCGGAAGGCTTGGCGAGCGCGATATCGGGACCGTTCTCCCAGAAAACGAAAAGGGTGACGGAGCCGATCAGCGCCATCACCGCTTTTATTAGTCGCGCCATCGTCATCGTCCGTTTCCTCCCGGCTTCTCGTCTCGACTATATCGTGAACGAAAAGCGGATTTTTCATGCGCCCGACGATGAACGTTTTTCCTCTAATCCCAATTTTCTCGCCAACCAAGCCGTCGTGCTCGCCTGCACGAGTATCGTGAATACGACCGCCATGAGAACGACCGCCGACACTTTATCCGCATGGGCGATACCGCTCGCGACGATCATGCCCGACAGCGCCGCGGGAATGACTCCCGTCTCCCTGACCCAGCACATGAACAGCAGTTCTTTCCCCGTCCATCGGGTTCTGCGGTCGGGCCATGCGGACGAGAACACCGTAAGCGGCCTGGCGATGAAGACAAGCGCGGCGACGACCGCCAGCGCCGGCCAGAAATACTGTCCGAGCAACGAGAAATTCACTTGGCTGCCCAACAAAATAAAAATGAACATCCGCATCATAACGGAGGCGTTGTCCGCCACGTGCCCCATTTCCTCCAGCTTGTCGTCGATCGAGACGCCGAGCAGACGGGCATTGCCCCATACGAGACCCGCCGTGAATGTCGCCATCAGACCGCTCACGTGCAGCAATTCGCCCGCCAAGTAGGCGGCAATCGCGACGGAGAGCATCGACAGCGCCGCGTAATCGCGGAACCAGCCCCATTTGGCGTGACCGACGAGAAAAACGATCGCGGCCGATATCGCGAATCCGACCGCGAGTCCGCCGACCGCCGTCTTGACGAAGTCGAGCGATACGCCGCCGACGTTCGGCGAGCTTCCGGACACAATCGCGGCCAGCAAAGCGAACGTCAGAATGGAGCCCGTCGCGTCGTTAAAAGCCGATTCGCTCTCAACCGTTTCCCTCAGTCTCAGCTTGACCGTCACTTGGCGAAACACGGGAATGATCGTCGCCGGATCGGTCGACGAGATGACCGCTCCGATCAAGAGCGAAGTCATCCAATCCAATCCGAACGCCTCATGGGCGACGAGCCCGACGATGCCGGCAGTGACGACGACGCCGACGGTGCTGAGCAGCGTGACGGAGACGAGCACTTGCTTTAAGCCGTGCCAGCGGATGTTCCTTCCGCCGTCGAATAAGATCAGCGCGGATCCCGCCGATAGGACGAGCTGGTTCGTCAGCGACGAGCTCTCTTCGGAGATCCAGTGCAAGCCTTGCCCCAAGATCATGCCCGCCCCGATGAACAGCACGACGTCGGGAACTTTAATCCATGACGCGAGCCTTCCCGTCAGAATTCCCGCGGCGAAGACGAGCAGGAACAACAATAGCAGATGGTGGACGGTTTGCGCGACTTCGGTTTCCATTAAGCGGATTCTCCTATTGCCCGATGGACTCTTGGAATTGTTCGATCTGATCGTTCGTCCCGATGACGACCATGACGTCGTCCGTCGACAAGACGTCCTTGGCGACCGGAGCGATGATGATGCCCTTCGGCTTGTTGATCGCGACGATGCTGCAGCCGAAGCGCCCTCTCGGATTCACGTCGTCGAGCGATTTGCCCGATAGACAGCTCGGCACCTGAAGCTCGGCGATCGTATATTGCTTGGAAAGCTCGATATAATCGAGCAGATTCGGAGAGACGAGCTGATGAGCGACGCGCACGCCCATGTCTCTTTCGGGATAGATGATCCGATCGACGCCGACCCGCTCCAGCACGCGGCCGTGCAGATCGGATACCGCCTTCGCGACGACCTTCTTGACCCCGAGGTCTTTCAAGAGAATCGTCGCGAGAATGCTCGCCTGGATATCGTCGCCGATCGCGACGACGCCGCAATCGAAGTTGCGGGCGCCGACCGATCTCAACACTTCCTCCTCGGTGGCATCCGCGACGATCGCGTGCGTCAGCACGTTCGACATCTCCTGCACTTTTTCTTCGTCCCGGTCCACGCCGAGCACTTCATACCCCAGATTAATAAGCTCGCGACCGAGGCTGGAGCCGAACCGGCCAAGCCCGATAATGACGAATTGGTTCAATTTCATGACGTCAACTTCCTTATCCGATTATGATTTTGCCTTCCGCGTGACGATAAAGCTGACGTCCTTGTCTAGGTCCGAGCGCGTAAGTCAACGTGAGCGGTCCGAGCCGGCCGATGAACATCATGATAATGATGATGATTTTTCCCGCGAGCGTCAGTTGGGGCGTGATCCCGAGCGATAGCCCGACCGTGCCGAAAGCCGACGTGACCTCGAACAAAATTTTCAGAAATAGTTGATCTTCCGTCGTCGATAAGATCATCGTCGCCAGAATGACGAGGCCGAAGGCGAACATCGTGACCGTCAGCGCTTTGTACACCCTTTCTTGGGCAAGCCGGTATTTGAAAAACACGACGTCTTCCTTGCCGCGCACCATCGCAACGACCGCGCCGATCAGCGCCGTGAACGTCGTCGTCTTGATGCCACCACCCGTCGATCCCGGAGACGCGCCGATGAACATGAGGATGATCATGAAGAACTGGGTTGCTTGCCTCATCGCCCCGAGATCGATCGTGTTCACGCCGGCGGTTCTCGGGGAAACGGACTGCGTGAACGCCGCCAATATTTTCTCCCCGAAATTCAGTTGCGCCATTGTCGAATTCGTATACTCGAACACGAAGATCAGAATCGCGCCCGCCAGAATGAGAATGCCGCTCATGCTCAGGACGACTTTCGAATGAAGCGACAGCTTCCGCTTCGGATTGCGAATGTCGACGAGATCGGCAAGCACGACGAAGCCGAGACCGCCGAGAATGATGAGCAGCATCGTCACGATGTTGACGAACGGATCGCCGACGTAATCGACCAAGCTGCGGTAATCTCCCATCACATCGAAGCCGGCGTTATTGAAGAAGGACACCGCATGGAACACGCCCCGGTACAACGCCTTCCCGAACGGCATATCGAACGTGAACCGGATCGTGAACAAGACTGCCCCGGCGAGTTCGATCGACAGCGCGTAGAGAATCACCTTGCGGACGAGCCGGATAATGCCTTCTATGCTCGATTGGTTAAACGATTCTTGAAGCACCAACCGTTCCTTGAGCGAAATTCGCCTCTTCAACGCGATCGCGAACAGCGTCGCCATCGTCATGAAGCCGAGTCCGCCGATCTGGATCATCGTCAGAATGATCAATTGTCCGGCCGTCGTCCAATACGTCCCCGTATCGACGACGACGAGACCGGTCACGCACGTCGCCGAAGTCGCGGTAAACAGCGTATCGATGAATCTCGGTTGCGCGTCGCCCGTATGGGCGAACGGAAGCATCAGCAAGCCGGCACCCGTTAAAATGATCGCGGCGAACCCAATAACGAGAAGACGCGGCGGAGAAGCCATTATAGATTCGAACAACTTGCGCAGCACTGGCTTTCCCTCCATCAACCGATGATGATTTTACCTTCCGCATGGTGGAACGCGAGGAAGATATTCTCTAGTTTGCCCGAAAGCGTCGATTCTCCCGTAAATCCGATCATCTTATGCCTTCTGACCGCACAAAAAAAGCACTGGAATCCCAGTGCCCGAAAATCGCACACGATTCCTGTTCGCGCTTGGCCTACGAGGTTAGCTGTCGGGTTCGGGCACGAACAGGCTGCCCTATCCAACGGCGGTCGGCGCCGCCGCTTGGAATTCACCCCGGTCTCCGCGAATACAATAGAACTTGTACCCGTGAGCGGTTGGTTCCCCCGTTTTCCGTCGTTCGGAAATTCGGCTCTTCTTTCGTTTCATCGTCATCTATGAAACGTACCACCGAATTATATTCTTTCCATCGGAGGGGGACAACACCAATTTTAAGTCAAACCGAGGCGTTTGAACGACTATGGTAAAGCTATTCGCCCGATAGGACGCCCAGACAACGATTATCGTCCGCTTTGCTTTCATTTTCGCCGAAAATGCGAGATACTGGATGAAAATAACGGCAGCGGATTCGCGCGGCCTTGCTGTATGCGTTTACTTCGGCTTTTATTGCGTAAGGAGAGATGTCAAATGAACGGAACGCAGCTTTCGCGACTGGATCGCCGCTGGGTATGGACGGCCGCGGCCGGCCTTTTCCTCTTCTTGCTCGTCCAAGTATTCCCCAATACCGGCCAATTGTTCTCGTCGGGTACGGAAGGGGTGCTCACCCGGGCGGAGGCGGAGACCCAAGCGTTCGCCTTGGCGGAGAGCAAATTCGGTCTCGCCCCGGGAATCGCGCGGAACGCGGAAGTGACCCACCTCTCGGACGGCGACGCGGTCGGCTACCTAACGAAAAATCAGCTGAACGCCGTTTACGATAAGGAATGGTCCGATCGCGCACCGACGGACGTCTATGCCGTCTCCCTTCAATCCGCCGGTTATTCCGGCAGGCTTGTCCTGTATCTGAACATGGAAAAAGGGACTCTCGTCGGCTGGGAGCACGCGTCCGAAAGGGAGAGCGCGTCCCCCGCTTCTTCCGGCGAGAGCAATAGCGAATCCGTCGCTTCAGCGCTGCAATACGCGGCTCGTTGGGGGGTAGACCCCGCCGATTGGAATCCGGACGGTCTCGCGCGCGAAGACGGATCCGTGCGGTTCACCGCCGCGTCGAACAAATCCGCGATCGGAGAAGCGGCCGTCAGCTTGGACGTTCGCGTACCCGCCGCATACAGCCCCTTGTCTTCGGCGTTCCCGCCCTGGCAGGGCGGCTACGTCAACTACGGCGTCGACTTGCCGGCCGATTTCCTGAAGTATATGGATACCCAGCAATATTGGTCGACCCAATTGTCCGTGTTCGGGTTTCTGTTGCCCAGCATTCTATTGTTCGTGCTCGCGATCGTCTATGCCGGCACGTTCGGCGATCGCACGTCGTTCGTGAGAGGCATTTTCTTGTCTTCGGTTTTCTTCGTTCTTTACGCCGGCATCACGTTCAACATGATTCCCGGACTCCGGGCCGGCACCTGGCAAGACGGCTCGGGCGTCGGCGAACAAGCGACGATTATCGTCAGCCTGATCACCTACTTCGTGATGGCGCTCATGACGTATTTCTCCGCCGTCGGGGGAGACGGGTTGTGGAAGTCGATGGGTCTCGCGTTATGGCCGCGATGGCAAGAAGCGGATTACGGGGACAAAGTGCTGTCCAGCATGCGAACAGGCTATTTCCTCGCCTTCATCCTGCTCGGAACGCAGTCGGTCATCTTGCTCGCGCTGGAGAAAACCGTCGGCTCGTTCTCGTCTTCCGACGCGACCCAGTCGATGTACAATATGAGCCTCCCTTGGTTGTTGCCGCTGCTCGCATGGTGCGCCGGCATATCGGAAGAGTTGCAAAGCCGTTTCTTCGGCATCGCGCTGTTCCGCAAATGGTTCGTCGGGATCGCCCGCAAGCTGACCGGCCGCGAGCCTTCGGGACGGACGATTTCCGTCCTGACGTTCGTCGCGATCGTGCCTCCCGGCTTGCTCTGGGCGCTCGGACACGTCGGTTACGCGATATACCCGTTCTATACGCGCATTATCGAGCTCGTCCTTATGTCGTTCCTGTTCGGCTGGTTTATGCTCCGGTTCGGCATTATGGCCGTCATCTTCGCGCACGTCACGCTCGACGCGATCCTCATGGGCGCGCAAATGATGTTCGACGGCTTGCCGGGAGACTTCGCCGCCGGCGTCTTCAGTCTCGCGATGCCCGGACTCGTCGGGGCATTCATCTGGTGGGCGCATCGGCGGTTCTCGAAATCGGCGAAATGGCGAGAAGCCTAACAAATAAGGGAGTTCCCCAAAGTCGTTCGACTCCGGGGAACTCCCTTATTAAAATTACGGTTTCTCCGCGTTAAGCGTCTCGAGAATGCGCTGCGCGAGCGCCTCCCCGATCGATACCGCCTTGAAATCTTCGACCTTCGCTTCTTTGATCGCCTTCAGCGAGCCGAAATGGCTAAGCAGCTGCTTGCGTCGCTTCTCCCCGATGCCGGGTACCGCGTCGAGACGGGAAGCGACCATGGACTTCGCCCGCTTCTCCCGATGGAACGTGATCGCGAACCGGTGAACTTCATCCTGGATGCGTTGCAGCAAGTAAAACTCCTGGCTGTCCCGCGGCAACGGCACCGCCTCCGGCGGATCTCCCACGAGAAGTTCCGCCGTTCTGTGCTTCGCGTCCTTCGCCAGGCCGCACACCGGTACGTCCAAGCCGAGCTCGTTACGAAGCACGTCGAGCACGGAAGCGATATGTCCCTTGCCGCCGTCGACGACGATCAGGTCCGGCAGCTCCAGACCTTCCTTGAGCACCCGCTCGTAACGGCGCCTGACGACTTCCCTCATCGACTCGTAATCGTCCGGACCTTGCACCGTCTTGACGTTGTATTTCCGGTATTCCTTCTTGTCCGGTTTGCCGTTCGTGAATACGACCATCGCCGACACGGGGTTCGACCCTTGAATGTTCGAGTTGTCGAACGCTTCGATCCGGTTCGCGCTCGGAATGCCGACCCATTGCGCGAGCCCTTCGGTCGCCTTGACCGTGCGGGATTCGTCCCTTTCGATCAGGCGGAACTTCTCCGCCAGGGCGACGCGGGAATTATCGCAAGCCATCGAGACGAGCTGCCGCTTCGTGCCCCGCTGCGGCAAAGCGACTTTGATCTTCAGCCAGCGGCGCAGCGTTTCGCCGACTTCGGCCGCTTCCCCTTCTTCCGCTTGCAACACTTCCGCCTGCGCTTCGTCCGCCTCGCTCAACGCTGCCGCGGCCGCCGACATCGCCGAATACGAGGTCGGCGTCTCCGCCACGGCCTCCGCCACGTAGACCGCCGAAGCGGTGTCCGGTTTCTCCCCTGCCGCTTCCTCCTCCTCCGGAGGAGACGGCAGCAGCACCTCGCGGGGCAACGCGGGATTATCGCTGTAATATTGGGTCACGTAACTGATGAAATCGTCGTATGCGTCGCCGAAGTACGGGAACATCGACATATGCCGCTGATTCATTTTGCCGTGGCGCATGTACAGAATCTGCACGCACATCCAACCCTTGTCGACGGAGTACCCGAACACGTCCCGGTCCATCGCATCGGACATGTTGATCGTCTGTTTCTCCATGAGCGCCTCGATCGCCACGATCTGATCGCGGTATTCGCGCGCCCGCTCGAATTCGAGAGACTCGGCCGCGGCTTCCATTTTACGCTTCAGCTCGCGCTTGATTTCGCCGTGCCCGCCGTTCAGGAACCGCGAGATCTCTCCGATCATCTCGTCGTACCGGGACTGTTCGACCGGATATTCGCACGGCGCGACGCATTGCCCGAGATGGTAATACAAACAAACTTTGTCCGGCAGCGTATTGCATTTCCGCAACGGGTACAACCTATCGAGAAGCTTCTTCGTTTCCTGCGCGGCGAAGGCGTTCGGATAAGGTCCGAAATACTTCCCTTTGTCCTTCACGACCCGCCTTGTCACTTCCAGCTTCGGATGCTTCTCGCTCGTGATCTTCAAATACGGAAACGACTTGTCGTCCTTCAGAAGCACGTTGTAACGCGGAAAATGCTCCTTGATCAAGTTGCACTCCAGAATCAGGCACTCGGTATTGCTGGCGGTAACGATATATTCGAAGTCGCGGATTTCCGAGACTAGCTTTTGCGTTTTGCCGTCATGGCTTCCGTTGAAATAGGAGCGTACGCGGTTTTTGAGAACTTTCGCTTTGCCGACGTAGATGATTTTGCCTTCGTCGTTTTTCATTAAGTAGCAGCCCGGTTGATCCGGAAGCAACGCGAGCTTGTGGCGGATGGTTTCCATCGCCTGCTCCCGACCCCGTGCAATATGCCGTTCGTCCATTTCGGCCCCTCCTCCAGACGCTTGCCGGGCAGAACACCCGTTCCTCCCATTGTAGCACAGCTTCAAGGTTACCGCTCATTTCCGAGCCCCCTTTGTCGCAAACTTGTCACCGTAACCTTCCGGGAACTCTTTACAACAAAAAGAGATGTTGGGTATACTGTAGCTATCGAATGTGTCAGGAGGCTTCCCATGGAAAACGTAAAAGATCCCCGTCAGCACATTAACGAAGAGCCGCGCGACGATTTAATGGACCTGGTAATGGGCTTCGGAGGCATGTTCGGCTTCATGTTCGTCGTGTTCGCGATCGCGGTTATCGTTAAATTTAACATTTCCTAATTTCCGCCTTACTACGGGAATCGAGAAGGCCGCCGGGGAGCGATGCTCCCGGCGGCCTTTTTGCGTTCCCTTCGCCTACGTCCGCTCGAAAAAACCATCCCTCCTTCCGGAAGAATGGTTTCATATCGACTCCGACCGTCGTCAGTTCGCTTCCTGCTGCTTTGGCTTGGCGGCCCGCGCGACGATATCGTCGTAACGCTTCCTTTCTTTGCGTTCGATCTGCACGATTCTGCCGTCATGCACGACGATGTTCACTTCGCCGTACTCCAGACCGTTAACCTGCTCGGCGATGCGACTCAGCCAACGCTCATCCACTTCCACCGGTTTCGCCATCTCGATACCCTCCCGAATTGTACGATTATGGATTGATCTTACTTCTTATGTTCCCGGCTCATGCGGTTTTCCAATAGAGATTTCAATACGAGCGTGACGATCGCCAGCAGCATGAGCAAGGACGAGACGGCGAACGAAGCGCTGAATTGGTACTCGTTGTACAAAATCTCGATATGAAGGGGCAGCGTGTTCGTTTCGCCCCGAATATGGCCGGAGACGACCGATACGGCGCCGAATTCGCCCATCGCCCTCGCGTTGCAAAGAATCATGCCGTAGAGCAAGCCCCACTTGATGTTCGGCAACGTAACCTTGAAGAATACGCGCCATCCGCGGGCGCCCAGGCTAACCGCGGCTTCCTCGTCCTGCACGCCCTGCGCTTCCATGAGAGGAATAAGCTCGCGCGCCACGAACGGGAAGGTGACGAACATCGTCGCGAGAACGATGCCCGGCGTCGCGAAAATAATGTCGATGTTATGATCGTCCAACCAAGGGCCGAGGAAGCCCTGCGCGCCGAACAAGAGCACGTAGATCAAGCCGCTGACGACCGGAGATACCGCGAACGGCAAGTCGATCAGCGTGACGAGCAGGTTTTTGCCGCGAAACTTGAATTTCGCGACCGCCCACGCGACGCATACGCCGAATAACGTGTTCAGCGGCACGGCGATCGCGGCCGTGATCAGCGTCAGCTTAAGCGCCGACAACGCTTCGGGATCGGACAAGGCAGCGACGTACGCGGCCCAGCCTTTGCGAAGCGATTCCGCCATGACGGCCGCCATCGGCAGAATGACGATCAGCCCGAGGAACAGAAGGGCGATGCCGATGAGCGCGATCCGGACGCCGCGCGATTCCGTCAGATGCGGACGTTCCGGTCCGCTTTGCCCCGCGCGGGGATTCGTTACGATTCCGGCCATCGGCTTAGCCTCCCTTCACGTTTCGCAACCGGCGGTTGCTCCAGCGCTGCAGCACGTTGATAAACAGGAGCAACACGAACGAAATGAGCAGCAAGACGACGGCGATCGCGGCCGCTTGACTGTATTGGTATTGCTCCAGCTTCGTGATGATCAATAACGGCGCGATTTCGGTTTTCATCGGCATGTTGCCCGATATGAACACGACCGAGCCGTATTCCCCGATGCCGCGGGCGAACGCGAGAGCGAACCCCGTCAATAGCGGCGGAATCAATTCCGGCAAAATGATTTTGAAAAACGTTCTCCCCCGATACGAACCGAGCAGGACGGCCGCTTCCTCCATATCGGATTCCATATCCTGAAGGATCGGTTGAACCGTCCGCACGACGAACGGGATGCCGATGAAGATCAACGCGATCGTAATGCCGATCGGCGAATAGGCCACTTTCACGCCGATCGGCTCGAGCAGCGACCCGACCCAGCCGTTCGGCGCGTAAATCGTCGTGAGCGCGATGCCCGCGACGGCCGTCGGCAAGGCGAACGGCAAGTCGATCAAGCCGTCGATGATTCTTTTCCCCGGAAAATCGTAGCGCACGAGCACCCAGGCCAGCAGCAAGCCGAAGACGAGATTCACGAGCGCCGCGAAGAACGACGCGTACAAACTCAGCTTATAAGAAGCGACGACCCGAGGGTCGGAAACCGTATCCCACCATTCCGCCGGAGACAGGTTCGCCGACTTGAGCACGAGCGCGGCCAGAGGAATGAGGACGATCAAACTGAGATAGAGGACGGAAAATCCGAGAGTTATCGATAAGCCCGGCAATACCCGGTCTTTCTTGCGGAAGATTGTCATGTGTCCGTATGAACTCCCCGGCCCGCGCCTTTAATCAGGAACCGGGCGTATAGATTTGATCGAAAGTTCCGTCGTCGGCGAAGTGTTTCTCTTGCGCCGTTTTCCAGCCGCCGAAGTCGTTGTCGATGGTCAACAGGTTCAAGTCCTTGAATTGGTTCTTGAATTTATCGGCGACCGATTGCAGGCGCGGACGGTAGAAGTTCTTCGCCGCGATCTCTTGGCCCTTCTCGGAATACAAGTATTTCAAGTAGGCTTCGGCCGCTTCGCGCGTGCCTCTCTTATCCGCGTTCTTGTCGACGACCGCGACCGGAGGTTCGGCCAGCACGCTGATCGAAGGCGTGACGATTTCGAATTTGTCTCCGAACTCCTTCAACGCCAGATACGCTTCGTTCTCCCACGCGAGCAGCACGTCTCCGATGCCCTTCTCGACGAAAGTCGTCGTCGATCCGCGAGCCCCCGTGTCCAGCACGGGCACGTTCTTGAACAGCTTCTTCATGAAATCGAGCGTCCGCGGCTCGTCGTAGCCGAGCGTCTTCGTCGCGTATCCCCATGCGGCCAGGTAGTTCCAACGGGCTCCGCCGGACGTTTTCGGGTTCGGGGTAATGACTTGGATGTCGTCCTTGATCAGGTCGCCCCAGTCATTGATCCCTTTCGGATTGCCTTTGCGAACGAGGAACACGATCGTCGACGTGTACGGCGTACTGTTGTTATCGAACGACTTCTGCCAGTCGGTCTTGAGCAAGCCCGCCTCCGCGATCGCGTCGATGTCGTATCCGAGCGCCAGCGTCGCGACGTCGGCGTCGAGGCCGTCGATGACGGCGCGCGCCTGCTTGCCCGAACCGCCATGAGATTGCTTGACGGTAACGGTGCCGCCCGTCGTTTCTTTCCAATATTCTGCGAAGCTTTTGTTGTATTCCTCGTACAGCTCGCGGGTCGGATCGTAGCTGACGTTCAGCAGTTCGATCGATTTGGACGGCGTCCCCGTCGATTCGGTCCCCGATGCGGGCTGATTGTTCTTGTTGTTCGAGCCGCAAGCGGATAAGGCGGATACGATAAGGGTTCCGATAAGCGTGAAGCGGAGGGTTTTAAATAATTTCATTTTCATACACCTCTGAATTCGATTTTTAATCGTGCATGGCTGGCATCCGTCCGTCTTCCCCGACCCCGGCTGGCCATGCAGATCGCCATACTACAATAAAACCTACCCGAATTATAATTCATACCTGTTTAGTTGGTAATGTTGAAATCTTAACCTTTGACCAAGCCCGCTGTCAATAACTGACTATAAAAAATATTTATAAATAAAACGACACGTTTGCTTAATGCCGCGCTAAACGAATAAAAGCACCTGATCCCTATAGGATTCAGGCGCTTTCGTGAATGTAACCACGATATCCGGTATTCAAACGAATGGATGCTGCTTCAAGAATGCGTCGATTTCGGCGCGTACTTCGGTCGGAGTATCCAGTTCAAGCAAGCGATCGACCAGTTGTTCGCAAGCGCTCCGCTCGAGTTGCGTGACGATCTGCTTGATTCGCCGAATGGCCGAAGACGACATGCTCCACTCGTTCAGACCGAGTCCGACGAGCAGCGGGGCCGCGATCGGATCGCCCGCCATGCTTCCGCACATGCCCGTCCATTTACCATGATTGTTCGAGGCATCGATGACATTCTTGATGAGCCTGATGACCGCGGGATGGAAATAATCGTACAAATAAGAGATTTTCTCGTTCATCCGATCTACCGCAATCGTGTACTGCACGAGATCGTTCGTGCCGATACTGAAGAAATCGACTTCCTTCGCGAAGCGGTCCGCCATCAGGGCGGCGGAAGGAATTTCGATCATAATGCCGACCTCGATCGGCTCGCCTATCTTAACGCCTTCCGCGATCAACTGCCGTCGAGCTTCCTCGTATAAGCCCTTGGCCTGTCGCCATTCGTCCAACCCGGAAATCATCGGGAACATAATCTTCACGTTGCCGTACGCTCCTGCCCGGATGATCGCCCGCAGCTGAGCGAGAAAGAGTTCCTTGCGGTCAAGACAGAGCCGAACGGCGCGATAGCCGAGAAACGGATTCAATTCTTCCGGAAGATCGAGATACGGCAGCTCCTTATCGCCGCCGATATCGAGCGTCCGGATCACGACGGGACGTCCTTGCATCGCTTCCGCCGCTTGGCGGTAGGCTTCAAACTGCACCTCTTCGGAAGGCATTTGGGATTCGCTCATAAACAAAAATTCCGTCCGGTACAAGCCGACGGCTTCCGCGCCTTTCTCCGCGAGCCCGACGGCTTCCTGCGGGGTGCCGATATTGGCCGCGATTTCAATGCCGAAGCCATCCTTCGTGACGGCAGCGAGCTCCGCGTATGCCATTAGCCGTTCCTGCTCGTCTTGCTCGGCGGCCATCTGACCGGCAAACGATTCTTTCGTCGACTGCTCGGGACGCAGCACGCATTCGCCCGTGGAGCCGTTGATGATCAGATCCTCTCCATGGCCGATGACGTCGATCGCGGAGCCGATGCCAAGTACGGCCGCTATGCCGAGAGAATTTGCAAGGATAGCGGTGTGAGACGTTTTGCCCCCGATTCGCGTAACGAAACCGAGAACATACCGTTTATCCAACTGAACCGTATCGGAAGGAGTTAGGTCGTCGGCTACGATAATCGACTTCTCCTTAATATCGGTCAATCTTGCGCCCTGATGTCCGACGAGATGCGTCATCAGCCTACCGCCGACATCCCGTACGTCCGCAGCCCTTTCGCGCATATATTCATTGGCCATGCTTTCGAATATACCGGCTACCTGGTTCACTGTGCGCCGAACCGCGGTTTCTGCCGACCAATGATCATTCTGGATAAGCTTTAGCATCGGCGGGTAAAAGGCCGGATCGTACAAAAAGCTGATCTGACCTTTCAATATCGCCGCCTTCTCTTCGCCGAGCGTCAATTTGGCGCGTTCGATTAGCAGTGCCAGTTCCTCGACGCACTGCGCCTTAGCCCGCTCCAGGCGATCCGACTCTTGTTCCGGCGACTCGGTTTTGCTCTCCTTGATCTCTTCGAGCTTTAGCGGCTTATAGACGAAAGCCTTGCCGAATCGGATGCCCTCCGAGACGCCTAGTCCTACAATTCGTTTCTCCATCGATTCCGTCATCATTTTACGCTTCTCCGAAGCCGCTCAGCACGAGCTCGGCTAGCTGCGCGACCGCTTCCGCTTCGTCCGGACCATCGGCTTCGATCGCGATGACGGAGCCCTTATCCAGACCGAGCGTCATGAGGCCCAGGATGCTTTTTGCATCGGCCGCGATCGCGGTGCCTTCCGGCTTGATCAGAATGGTGGATTGAAATTGCGATGCCTTCTCGCTAAATAGCTGCGCGGGACGGATATGAAAGCCCGAGGCATTCCGAATGGTAACTTCCCGTGTATGCATGAGTAAAACCTCCAATATTGTTTATATCGTCGCAAGCAAGCTCTTCAGTTGATCCGGTTGTTCGACGGCCATCAGCTTTTCGCGGAATTCGGAGTCGATGAGTTTACGGGATAATGCGATCAGGATTTGCAAATGCTCGTTGCCTGCCGCCGCTTCCGGTACGGCTATCATGAATACGACCTTTACCGGCTCGCCGTCGAGCGATTGCCAGTCTGCGGGAGCGGACAGCTTCGCGAACGCAAGGCCCGGCTTGGAGACGCCCGCGGATTTGCCGTGCGGAATCGCCACGCCGAAGCCGATGCCCGTCGAACCTGTATTCTCGCGCGTAAGTACGGCATTCATGTAATCTTCCTTGCTCGATACGGAACCGGATAATACAAGCCCGTCGATCATGCTGGAGATGATCGCGTTCTTATCTGTCGAGTCTAATGGGATAAATATCGATTGATCGTCAAGAAGGGCGTTAATGTTCATGTTGGTTTCCTCCTGAAATGGACTTTAATAATCGGAAATAGGGGGAGGAAGAAGCCCTCCCCTTGATTGTAATCTTCTTACAGCGGCTGGCCGCTTATGAATCCAGCCGCTGCTCGACCGGTTTCTTAAGAATGCTGAGCATGACGGCGGTCACGACCGTACCGATCGCGATCGCCAGCGCATAGAGGGCAAGGTGGCCAACCAGAGGAAGGACGAAAATACCGCCATGCGGAGCGCGAAGCGTTGCGCCGAAAGCCATCGACAAGGCGCCGGTTATGGCCGAACCTGTCATGATGGACGGAATGACGCGGAACGGATCGCCTGCCGCGAACGGGATCGCGCCTTCGGTAATGAACGATATGCCAAGTACGGCCGCGGCGTTGCCGGCATCTTTCTCTTCCTTCGTGAACTTATTCCTCGCGATTAGCGTGGCGAGCCACAGACCGAGCGGAGGCGTCATACCGGCAGCCATTACGGCCGCCATAGGACCGTATACGTTGCTTGCAAGCAAACCGACGGCAAACGTATATGCGGCTTTGTTTACCGGCCCCCCCATATCGAACGCCATCATCGCGCCTAGCAGCAACCCGAGAAGTACGGCGTTCGCCGTTCCGAGCGAGGTCAACCAGTCGGTTAGTCCGTCCATAATCCCTTTGACCGGTTCTCCGATGACATAGATCATCAACAGGCCGGTGACACCGGAAGCAATGAGCGGAATAAGCAAGATCGGCTTCAGCCCTTCAAGGTTGCGCGGAAGCTTGATATATTTCTTTAACGCTTGTGCCGTGTAGCCTGCCAGGAAGCCGGCGAGAATACCGCCGAGGAAGCCGGCGCCGGTACTCGATGCAAGCATCCCGCCGATGAGACCGGGCGCGAGGCCCGGTTTCTCGGCAATAGAGAAAGCGATAAAACCGGCAAGAATAGGAACCATCAAGGCAAAAGCCGAACTGCCGCCAATTTGCATCAGCGCTGCGGCCAATGTTCCTTCTTGCTTAAACGCCTCATAGCCGAAAGCGAACGATATTGCGATAAGCAAACCGCCGGCGACGACAAGCGGCAGCATATGCGAAACGCCTGTCATCAGATGCTTGTAAGGTCCGCTTCGGGCAGCGCTGCGCTGCGCCTTCGACTGTTCGACCTGCTTCGCATAGTCGCCAGGCGCGGATGCTTGCTTGGCTAAAGCTTCTTCCAGCAGTCCGGCAGGATTTTTGATCGCTTGCGCGACAGGCACCTTTACGACCGCTTTCCCCGCAAAACGGGATTCGAGCACATCGGTGTCGGCGGCAACGATAATCGCGTGAGCTTCGGCGATTTCCTGGTCGGTAAATTCGTTCTCGACGCCGACGGCGCCCCGGGTTTCGACTTTAAGCGGAATGTCTCGTTCTTTGGCCGCTTTTAGCAACGACTCGGCCGCCATATAAGTGTGAGCGACACCGGTTGGGCATGCGGTTACTGCAAGTATTTTTTTCATTGTTGTTAGCCCTCCTTAGAAGTTAGATTTGCCAATGCCCTCTTAATAATGTGTAAGCTCGACCAACTGAACGGATTGCTCCACCTCTTGAAGCGTACAAACTTGCGTACCGGGTTTGGAAGCGGTAATCGTACCTGCGGCCGACGTCCATCTCGCCGTATCCTCGAACGACTTGCCATGGAGAAAGCTATACACCAACGCGGCCACCATCGAATCGCCGGCTCCGACGGTGCTGACCGGCGTAATCGGGAAGGGACTGGCCCTTACCGCTTCATGCCTGTTAACGAGCAGAGAGCCTTCCGCCCCCATCGAGACGAGCACGTATTCGATGCCTCCGTCGATTAACGTTCTCGCGGCGCCGATCAGACGCTCCGTACTGTCGAACGTATCGCCCAGCAACGCTTCGAGCTCGTGAATGTTCGGCTTGATCGCGAACGGCGACGCCTCGATTCCCAACGCCAGCGCATCGCCGTCCGCATCCAGTACCGTTCGAATGCCTTGCGTATTAGCGATCTCGATTAAAGAACGATAATAATCGCGCGGGGTGCCGGGCGGCAAACTGCCTCCGAGGACAATGATTGACGTTTCTTCCGCCCCGGACTTCAAAGCCTTCTGAAACTGCTCAAGCAACGCGCCATCAACGGTGAAGCCCGGTTCATTCAGCTCTGTCGTCTGTCTCGTCGATTCATCGACAACTTTAAGATTAACCCGGGTTTCTCCCTCGGCCTCCGTCAAAACCGAACGGATACCCAGCGTCTCCAGCTTGTCGCGAATGACCTGCCCTTGATAACCTGCCGCGAAACCCATAGCGCTGGCGTTAACTTCGAAATTTTTCAGCACTTTGGCGACATTAATGCCCTTCCCTCCGGCATCTGTCCTCATTTCCTTAATACGGTTCAAGCCCCCGTATTCGAATCGCTCGATGGTAACCGTTTTATCCAACGCCGGATTAAGCGTGACTGTAATGACCGGAACACTCGGCTTCATTGCGTATGACCTCCATTCTCGGCTACCGTAACATGGATTCCCGCTTCTTCGAAAACCCGCAACGTCGCAGGAGATACTTGCGAATCGGTAATCAACGTTGTAATGTCTGCGGAGCCTCCAAATCGGGAAAAGGATATCTGACCGAACTTGCTTTGGTCGGCGAGTAAAATAACTTGACGGGCCGATCGGATCATCCGATTCTTCGTCGCCGCTTCGGTCAGGTTCGGCGTCGTTAATCCGGCTTCCAAATCGAAGCCGTTCGTCGCCAAGAACAGCTTGTCGACGCAGATGTCGCCGATGGCGCGTTCGGCCAACGGCCCGACCATCGCGAGCGTCTCCGGACGAATGGTCCCGCCGGTGAGCAGAAGCTCGATGTTCTTCTCGTTCGCCAGCTCCTGCCCGACCATTACCGAGTTCGTGACGACGGTCAGACGCCGGAAACCCTTAAGCAACTTAGCCAGATAATAGGTCGTCGTTCCTGAATCGAGCAGGATGGTATCGCCTTCGCCGATCAGCGACAGCGCCGCCCGTGCGATTGCCAGCTTCTGCTGCTGAAACAAGATTTCCTTCTCGACGAATGATGGCTCGATGTTATCGTCATGCATCCTTGCCACCGCGCCGCCGTGCGTACGCTGCAGCTGCCGTTGATCCTCGAGATCTCTCAGATCCCGGCGTACCGTCGATTCCGATACTTGAAAGTGATTAGCCAGCTCCTGTACGGAAGCGCGCCCTTGTTTATGGACGTATTCGGCGATCCGGAGTTTTCGTTCTTCCTCGAACAACATGGATATCTCCCCCTCCAACTACACCCATGCTTCTCTATAGAGTGATCATTTGTGATTGCTTTTAACAATTCTTCATTTATATATGCTCATTTACTCTCTAATGTGATTATATGTGATCGTTTATAAATTGTAAAGCGCTTTCCGGATGATTTCTATGATCATATGAGCATGATCCTTCAGCAAAAAGAAAAAGAACGACTGCGTTAATCGCAATCGTTCCTCTCCATGTCGATAGCTTTAGCTTCCCCGATGATTCCGACCCCTCACGTGAACGACGTCGACGAAATGGCGGACGCGGTCCATGAGCCGTTGCCCCTTGTGCAGCTCTTCGCCTTCCTTGTGCGTAAAGCTGAAATGCTTCTCCAGATCTTCGAAATCGTGGTTCGACGTGTAGAACGTCGGCTTGCGGTTCATCCGGTGATTAAGAATCGCGCCCAGCACATGATCCCGCACCCACGGCGTTAAATTCTCCGCGCCGATGTCGTCGAATACGAGCAAGTCCGCTTCCTTCATCAAGTTCAGCGTTTCCTTCAGCTTCACCGCGTCGAACGCGAGCGCCTTCGCGTCCTCGACGAACTCCGGCATGTAGACGATGACGCCGGAGAAGCCTTCCTTTGCCAGACGCTGCAGCAGATAACCGGCCAAATACGTCTTGCCGGTGCCGAAGTCGCCTTTCAGGTATAGGCCGCGCTTCTGCAGGCCTTCCTTCATCGTCGTTTCCACGTAATCTTGCAATTGACTTACGGCGAGTTGGCGGCCAGGTTCTCGCTGAATCATTTCAGACTCGTCGTATGTTACTCCAAGAACAGATTCATCTATATAAAAACTTGTAATTCGTCGACGAATACGTTCTTGTTGCTCATTTGCAATCCATTTTGAACATGCTGTTTTATAGTCGTTTATTTGCCATTTGCCGTTCAATTGTACGCAGTTTAATCCCGTTGAATGTCCCTGCAAATCGTTTGGACACCTTTCAAGACCGGGGCATGCCTTACAATTCCGATACTCCGTCGTCATTTGGTACAATCGATTCAGGTTAAGCCGCAATACGGACTCTTCTATATCGGGGTAACGAGAACGCAAATTCAACACGAGCGGATCGTTCAGTACCTGTTTAGCGATATTCGCGGCATCTCCGGCGGCCGCGAAAGGACTTCGTCTCATTGCCTCTCCCAACGATTCCATCCCCGTACCTCCTCCAGCCTAACGGAAAAATTATGACTCGCCTTTCAATCTCCGCGCCCTTGCGAGCATTTTTTCGAGCTCTTCAGGCGTCACTTCCTGAGTCGGGCCTTCATCCTTGACGACGCTCATCGCCGGCTTGCGGCGACCTTGGCGGTTCGATCCCGCACCCGCACCCGTACCCGCTCCGCCCGCTCTCGCGACAGGCTCTTCCCCGCGGCGTTTGCGCTCGAGCGCTTCGTTCAGCTTCTCTTGTTCGCCGACGTAACGGATCGCTTTATCGAAAGTATCGATTCCCTTGGCGAGCATGTTGGACGCGATCGAGTCGACGAACGACTTCGTCACGCGCTGGGATTGTCCTAAAGAAAAGACGTAATGGATCAAGACGTTGATGACGGGTTCGGGCAATTTGTAATTCAAGTCTATTCTCTCGAATATCGTGACGAATTGGCTCGGCACCATTCCCGGGAAGAAACGTTCCAACAATCTCGTATACGGCTCGCGCATCAGCATCTCGTTATACCGCGCGACGCTGACTTCTTCCTTGAACCTCTCCGGGATGGCAAAATGCGACTCCGCGGACATGGCGGAAGATTCGATCTCGGTTCTCTCCGCGCCGCGGGAGAGATACCGCTCCCGCTCTTCTTCCCGCTTGCGGTCTTGCCTGTACATGGCGTTCGCCCGGTTTTGCAGCTCGTCCCACGCGAGCGTGCCATCGTGCCTGAACATGCCGTCCTCGTCTAGCAACCGGCAAATCTCCGGCACTTCTAGATCGTATTTGTACGCCAAATAGTTCAGTTGAGATAAGGACTCCGGCGCCCGGTTCAGCCGCTCGACGTATATGCGGTTGACCGCGCCGCGCGGGAAACGCAGCAGCATCTCGCTGTGGCGGATCCGATCCTGCCCGGCGGGCTTCCGTTCCCTGGCGGACGCACTTTCCGCCCAAGCCGGCTCCAGCTCGGGATCGATCGACGCGCTTCCGATCCGGAACAGCTCGTAGAACGGCACGGTCGCTTCCTCCCGCGTCACGAACCTCGCCAGCTCCGGCGGTTGGGACGGGGCGAAGCCGTTCTGCAGCTCGAGCACCGCGGACTTGCCTATCTTATCCCGCAATAGAAGCGTGAGATGAGAGTTCGAGAAAAACTCCGCCGCTCCGAGCGGACGTTGAAGCACGTATTCGTAAAGCGATTCTTCCGTTAAAGGATTCAGATTGCGGAACGTCTGCAGCAAACCTACCGCTTCCAGCTTCGAAGACGCGTCGAGCGCGGCTTGGCGGCCCGCTGCGTTCAGCTCCAGGCCAAGACCGAGCAGCAATCCGCGCTGCGGTTCGGGCGTCGTGCAACCGGCCGAGTCTTCCGCGATCCGATGGTAGAGGAGGAAATAGAAAGCCGCGGCGATCGCGCCGATCATCGGCTGATAGAGAGAAACGAACACTTTGCGGTCCAGCCCGCTCAAAGCAAAATCCCGACTCGTATAATAGCGGTGGTTTTCCGTGAATTCCATCAAGTTCGACACGCGCATAGCGGGATCGACAACTCTTTTCCGTGAATAATGATTGTTCTATTGTAGCATAAAACCCTATGAGCAGAGATGTAAAAAAAAGACTTCGCCCGCGAGCCGCTGGCGTTGCCGCCAAACCGACGCTCGGAACGAAGCCCCGCGGCCTCGAGTCTCGAGAATGACTAACGAAATTCCGACTAATGGTACAAGGGCGCTTCCGCGTCCTCCCGGTACCGTCCGAACGGACCGGCGAACGGGTCGCTGCCGGCGACTTCTTCGTCCCCCCGCTCCCCGCGCGTTTCGCGCGATACCCGCCGTTCGACATGCGCGCGCTCCCGTTCTTCTTCTTGGGCGCCGACCCATGAACGAATCAGCGCCCCGATCGAGCCGGCGGCGTGTACCGGCAGCGTGCGCTTCACGCCGGGTACGTACGCGGTGCTGAAGTTCGTCAGCCCTCTCTGCAACGTGCGCAGATAATGCTTGTACTCCGTATCCCTTTGCCCGCAGACGAGCAGCATCGGCTGCCGTACTTCCTTCAGCCGGCTCGTCGCCGAGAACGTCAAAGCGCTCTCCATGTACTCGCGCCACTTCCGCATGTCGCCGGAACGGGTTTCTCCCCGCAAGCGATAAAACGCCTCATGGCTGTCGGCATGCGTCCAAGAGAGCGGGAAGGAGATCAACCCCCTCGCCCCGATTTTCTCCGCGGCCAAACCGATCTTGAGCCGAGCTCTCGTCTGCCAACCGTTCGCTTCGGACAAGCCGCCGAGAAGCACCCCCCCGACGAAACGGTCCGGGTGCGTAAGCATCGCCTGGAGCGCGACGAGCGATCCAAGCGAATAAGCGCACAAATACGCTTGTCCGATGTCCAGCGCGTCGAGCATCCTCTTCGTGTCTTCCGCCAGCAACGCGATCGTGACGCGGGCTCGCGACGTTCCGCTTCTTCCGTGGCCGCGATGATCGAACATCAACGTCCGGTTATCCTGAGACAAATCGTTTCGCAAATTAGTAAATACCCGGCTGCCGATGCAAGGGGGATGCACGAAGACGATCGGCGTTCCCGTTCCTTGCAAATGGTAATGCAGCTCGGCGCCGTTCACGTGAATGAGGGGCAACGCCAACACCTCGCGTATCGTAGTTGCCCGTTAGTGTGCCCTTTTGCCGTCCGCTTCCATTCCTCGGAAAACCCATAGCCGGAAACCCATATAATTGATAGTCATCGAGAATGCGACGGAAACCAGCTTCGCGAGCGCGGATTCCGCGCCGAGCGCTTCCAAGCCAAGCAATACCGCCGTTGCCGCCGCGAAAGACAGAACGTTGATCGCGATGAACCGCGCCAATTCCGCATAGGAACGTTTCGCCTTCATTTCGAACGTCCAGTACCGGTTCAGCAAATAGCTGTTGACGACGCCCGCGGCGTAAGAGATCGTCTGGGCCAAGGCGGAGCCGAAGCCCGAGGCGTATACGAGCGTAACAAAAACGGCGAAATCGACGCCCGTGTTCAAACCGCCCACGAGCGCGTATTTCGCCATCTTTTTGATTTCCGATAGGCGGAGCATGAAAGTCCTCCCAGATTTCGTTCGAGCGGCGATAAGCCGTCGTCAGAACATTTTGTAGCCGCCGCGCCGAAGAAATCGGATCGCCCAGCCGCTCAAGTACGCGCCTACCGCTCCCGCCGCGATCATCACAGTATCGGAGACGAGCATCGATTGGATGTTCTCGGTGACCGACAAGTCTCTTTGCCACAAATACCGGATGCCGATCGGAATGACGACGACCACAAACGCCCAGAACGGAAACCAAGTCGTCTTGATCAACATGTTCAATATAAAGCCGATGCCGAAAAAGAGCACCAGACAAAGCAACGATCCGAGGATTGCGAACAAGACGCCACCCAGAATGCCACCGACCATTTCGTATTCCCTCCAAAGTTAACCGCCGTCTGACGGCGAGCGCGCGAAGTCGTTTACTTTTACAGTTTACAAGTTGGGCCGAGGGCAGTCAACGAGCAGGCTGTGACCGGGTTGTGAACATTGGGGCGCGCGCGGAAAAATTGTCGTCCCTTATCGTCCGTTCCGTTTGAACGTCCGAATGCGTTCGGCTACAATGGTAGAAGCATAGCGGACAAGGAGAGGAATACGATGAGCGAAGCGGCTCAAACGCTGGACGGCTGGTACGTCCTTCACGATTTGCGCACGATCGATTGGCAAGCATGGAACTCGGCGTCTCCGGCGGAGCAAGACGGCGCGTTGAACGAGCTGGTGAATCTGATCAACGGCTGGCAGGAAGTCGAAACCCGCGGAGAAGGAAGCCTCGGTATCTATTCGATCGTCGGCCAGAAAGCCGATCTGATCTTCATGCACCTGAGAGAGACGTTGGAGGAGCTTAACGCGATCGAGAACGCGTTCAACCGTTCCGGCTTCGCCAAATTCACCCGCAAGGAATACTCATACGTCAGCGTCGTCGAGCTGAGCAACTATATGGCCGCGCCGGGCGTCGACCCGATGCAGGTTCCGGAAATCGTCGCGCGCCTGAAGCCGATCTTGCCGAAGAGCAAGCATATCTGCTTCTACCCGATGAACAAGAAACGCGATCTCCAAGACAACTGGTACATGCTTCCTATGGAGGAACGCAAGACGCTCATGCGCAGTCACGGCATGATCGGACGCGGCTACGCCGGCAAAGTGAAGCAGATCATTTCCGGGTCCGTCGGCTTCGACGACTGGGAATGGGGCGTCACGCTGTTCGCGGACGACGCGCTGCAATTCAAGAAGCTCGTCTACGAAATGCGGTTCGACGAAGTAAGCGCGCGTTACGGCGAATTCGGCTCGTTCTACGTCGGCAACCTGCTTACCGGAGAGTCGCTCGTGAAGCTGTTGCTGCAAAGCTAATCCTTATTATCAAGCAAAAACGCCTTCGGCGTCCTCTGGGCGCTGAAGAAGCTTTGCGGAGACGATTCAGAAATGGATAAGCGTGAAACTTATACATTCTGGTAGAGT
>NZ_JBHSMH010000039.1:0-586 GCF_042655365.1 Cohnella suwonensis
GATGGGCGACGTATTCGAAGAAAAAAGCTGGCGTCAGATTGCACCTCAGATTCATTCATTCGGACGCTGCTTCCTTCCCGGAAAAGGCCGTTCTAACCAACGGAAACGTGCATGAGCGCAGAAACATGGGTGAGCTAGTCTCAGCGGATGAAGGGGTACTGAACATCTTCGATCGCGGTTACGTCGACTATAAAAAGTTTGATGCTTACTGCGACAACGGCGTTCGGTTCGTCACGCGACTGAGACAAAGCGCATGCATGAAAGTGCTAGAAGAACGCGCTGTGGTATCCGACGCCAACGTAGGGGATGCAACGGTTCTGCTCGGTAGCGACGTTTCGGCATACAAGATGCAAAATCCGCTCAGATTGATCACGTGCTTCGACGAAGAGGGCGAACAAGTTCTCATTTGCACCAATGATTTTGAACTGAGCGTTGAAGAGATCGCCGATATTTACCGTAATCGGTGGCAGATCGAGATCTTTTTCAAGTGGATTAAGCAACATTTGCATGTGAAGCACTTCTACGGAACGAGCAGAAATGCGGTGTACAATCAGGTCTATGCAGCGTTAATCGCCTATTGCCTGGT
>NZ_JBHSMH010000040.1:0-27157 GCF_042655365.1 Cohnella suwonensis
TTTTTGAACGAAAAGCTAAATTTCAGAAAATTCAGATCACCTTCCAAGGAAGGTGTACGGGGATTGACATGTGGCTCTTCTTTTAATGCAATGCTAATGGGTTTGGACGATTAATTCTGTGTGTAGGCAGCCCCTTACTTGAGGAATTAGTCGCTCCGACGTCTAACTCCACTACAAATAGGCTGCGCCAACCTCATCGATTCGCGGATGAGCGGAGGCGCAGCTTTTTGAGCGCTGGCTTACACGAGAAACATCGCGACGACGGTCGTAACCGCCATGCCGATCAGCACCGGCTTCAAGTTGCGCCGCGCCAGCTCGAACGGGCTGACGCCGCAGATCGCCGCCGCGGGAATGAGCGCCCACGGAATGAGCGTCCCGCCGCCGACCCAGATCGCCGCCACTTGGCCGAGCGCCGTCAACGTCGCCGCACCTCCACCGATCGCGGTCGAGAACATGTTCGCGATGGAACCGACGAGCGAGATGCCGGAGAACCCCGAGCCATCGAGCCCGGTGATGGCCCCCGTCACCGACAACGTCACGGATGCGACCGCCCCGTTCATCGGCACGGCGTTCGCGAGCGCGACGCCGAGATCATTCACGATGCCGTGGGAGCCGGCCGGTAGCCCGTCGCCGAATAAATCCTTGAACGCGGAGTCGCCCAAGTAGAAGAAAGCGGCGATCGGAATGACGGGACCGAACACCCGGAAACCGAACTGAAAGCCTTCTATTAGATAAGAAGTCGTCTCTTCCAGTCCCTTGTTCCGATGGGCGATCATCGTGACGGCGATCAGGATCAGCACCGCCGTTCCCCCGATCAACGCCGTCGCGTCCCCGCCCTGCAGGTCGAACCGGAACATCGCGATCACGTCGATCGCGAACAGGACCGGAATGAGGATCGCCAGCGTTTTCTTCACCCTTTCCGGAAGAATGACGGTCGGCGCCGTCGTTCCTAACGCGCTGCCCGCTCCTCCTTCGACAAGACCGTCGTTCCACTTGCCTCTTTTCATATCCCGCCTCATCATCCAGAACGCGACGACCGTCGTGACGAGCCCCATCACGATGACGAGCGGCACGCTTGCCTCCATGACGCCGCTAACCGGCAATCCCGCCGCGTCCGCGGTCAGCTTCGGAGCGCCCTGGATAATATAGTCGCCGGAGAGCGCGATGCCGTGTCCGAACAAGTTCATCGCGATAGCCGCGCCTAACGCCGGCAATCCGACCCGAATCGCTACCGGGAGCAAGACGGCGCCAATAAGGGCAACCGCGGGCGACGGCCAGAAAAACAGCGAGGTGACGGCCATGATAAGGCCGATCCCCCAGAAGGCGAGCGTCGGAGTCCGAAGGAAGCCGGTGAGCGGCTTGACCATCGTCTCGTTAATGCCCGTTATAATCAGCACCCGGCTCATCGCCACGATGATGGAAATGATGAAGATCGTGCCGATGAGCTCTTTCGTCGCGTAAATAAAGCCGTTGAAGATACCCGATACCGACCCGTTCAAGCTTTCGGTCGCGATGATCCCGAGCGTGAAAATGCCGGCGACGCATACGAGCGTCGTATCCCGTCTCTTGACGAGCAGCCCGAGAATAAAAGCGATAAACGCCAAATACACCCAATGCAATGACGTTAATTGGATGTCCATCCGTGCTCAACTCCAGTCCTCCGTGTAGGTGCTACATTGTATGTGGAGAAGCGGATAGGCGTTCTTCCCGGAATGTAATCGCTTACTCCCGGCTTCCTACGCGAACAACCCCGCTTGGCGCATCTAGCGCCTACGGGGTTGTTCGCGTGACGGAGTCCGTTTCCTGAAGGGGGGTCGGAAACGGGCTCCCGTCATTGGGCGAGGACGATCGTCTTGCGATCGATCGCCTACGGTTTCAACACGACGGTTGCGTAAGCGGGAAGCTTCAACGTTGTCCCGCTGAGCTCCGCTCCTTCTTCCGTCGAGAGCGCGAGCTTCGAATAAACGAGCGGCTGCGCTTTAGTCGCTTGGATAGACACCGTCTGCGACAGTCCGGACAGGTTGTGTACGACGAGCAGTTGCTCGTCTTCCGCGGCTCTCGCGTACGATACGATCGCGGAATTGCCCGTCACGTAAGATGCGATCGTTCCGCCGCGAAGCGCCGGTTCGGCCGCCCGCCAGCTTAGCAGTTCCCGGTACAGGTTCAGAAGCGAGCGGGGGGACTCGTCTTCCGCCTCGACCGACACGGAACCGTCTCCGCGATTCGTCGAAGGTTCCCAGGTCGTCTCTTCCGGGGAACCCGGCTCGATCTTCCAAGGGAAAGGCTCCCTGATTCTTTCGTCCGGCTTCGCGCCTGTCATGCCCAGTTCCTCTCCGTAGTAGATGAACGGCCTGCCGGGCAAAGTCAGCAGCATCGCCGCCGCCATGCGGGCATGGTTCTCGTTGCCGTTCAGCGCGGTCATCGCGCGAGGCTGGTCGTGGTTGGCGAGGAACGGAGCGTCCATGAACGCCCCTTCGGACGATTTGGAGAAAAACTCGTGGACGCGGGATAACGTAAATCCGATGTCCTGCGCGACCTCCGTATCCGCCGAGCCCAATAGTTGCTTGGCCAGATCGAAGTTAAACGCGGAATCGAGCGCATGGTCCAAATAAGGACCGATGACGGCCGGCGATTCCCATACTTCGCCGACGAGGTAAGCGTCCGGTTTGACGGCGTTCAGCCCCTCGCGGAATTCCTGCCACCATGCTTGGTTCTTCCGCTTAATGGCCGGCGAGTTGATCGTCGAGCCGAAATCTCCGTAGATATGCTTCGCGGCGTCGAGCCGGAAGCCGTCTACCCCGAGCTTCAGCCAGTATTGGCCGACGGCGATCATTTCCTTGCGGACGTCCGGATTGTCGAAGTTCAAATCCGGCATCCCTTCCCAGAATATGCCCAGGTAGTTATCGCCGCCCATGTCATGCCACGGATTCGAGCCCGTCGCGCCGTCCGAAGGCGAAGCGCCGCCTTCCTTGGCGCTTGCCCACGTGTACCAGTCGCGATGCTCGGCGTCTTGGCCCATTGCTGCATCGACGAACCACGGGTGCTCTACGCTCGAATGATTGACGACGAGATCCATCAGTACGGAGATGCCCCGCTTGTGGGCTTCCTTTAGGAGCTTCTTGTAATCGTCGAGCGTACCGTAGTCCGGGTCGATGCCGTAATAGTCTGTGACGTCGTAACCGTGATAGCTGGGAGAAGGCTGAATCGGCATCAGCCATAGTCCGTCCACGCCGAGCTCCTCCAAATAATCGAGCTTCGACGTAACGCCGTTCAAATCCCCGATCCCGTCGCCGTCGGAATCGGCGAACGACCGGACGAAGATTTCGTAGTACGCGTTCGAGGAGCCTCTCTTCTTGCCGTCGCCGGAATCGCACCCCGGCAACGCGAGCGAGAGGGCGACGGTCGCCGCAAGCGCGATCCGCGTCGCCCGGCGGCCGGCGTAACGTTGCGCTTTCGTCATCCCTTGTTCGCTCCCGAAGTCAACCCTTCCACGATGAAGCGTTGCATCATCATGAACAGAACCGTAATCGGAACGGCGACGAGCACGCAGCCCGCCGCGAACATCGTGAAATTCGCCGTCCGGAAGTTGGTCGCCAGATCCCACAGACCGACCGCCACCGTCCACTGTTCCCTCGAACGCAGAAGGAACCGGGCAAGGACGAAGTCGACCCATGCTCCCGTGAAGATCGTGACCGCCATGTAGATCAGGATCGGACGGCACAAGGGCAGCATGATCCGCGAGAACACCGTCAGATGGCTCGCGCCGTCGATGCGCGCCGATTCCTCCAAGCTGCGCGGAATCGTATCGAAGAATCCTTTTACGATAAAAGCCCCTCCGACCGGTGCTCCGAGTGAATACACGATAATGAGCGCCGCGTGCGTGTTCAGCAGGTTAAACGAGTTGAACAGCAGGAACACGGCCACGAGCGACATGAAGCTCGGGAACATATTAAGGATAAGAATCGTCGACAGCACCCGCCGGCGGGACTTGAACCTGAACCGGGAAAGAACGTAAGCGACCATCGTCGTGCCGAGCGTGCCGAAGAACGTGCTGTACAGGGCGATCTTCAGCGTGTTCCGGTACCAACGGCCGAACACGAAGCTCTTGTCGTTGAACAGCGCCGAGAAATGCTCGGTCGTGAACCGGTCCGGCAGAAACGTCGGGCTATAGATCGCGCCGCCGGGCCGAAACGCCGAGACGAGTATCCATATCGCCGGGTAGAGGCAGACGATCGAGATAACGACGAGGAGGACATAGCTGACGAATAGCTTGATTCGGGTTCTCGTATTCCTCATTGCACCATGTCCTCCTCTTTGAACGACTTCGTCTGGCGATAACTGAAGATCGAGATCGAAGCGATAATGACGAATATGATAATTCCGATCGCCGCCGCGAAGTTGTACTTGTTGTTGTTGAACGTCAGGCCGTATAGCCACGTGACGAGCAGATCGGTATGACCTGCGTATTGATAGGACCCGTTCGCCGGTCCGCCGCCCGTAAGCAGAAAGATCGAGTTAAAGTTGTTGATGTTGCCCGCGAATTGCGTAATGAGTACCGGAGCCGTCACGAACAGCACGCGCGGCATCGTAATGTTCCAGAACTTCTGGATCGCGGAAGCGCCGTCGACGTCCGCCGCCTCGTACAAATCACGGGGAATCGTCGTCAACACGCCGAGCATGAGCATCATCGTGACCGGGATGCCGAACCAGGAATTGATGAATACGACGGTGAACTTCGCCCAGCGCGGATCGGACAACCAGCCGATCTTGTCGATGCCGAAGAACGCGAGGTATTGGTTGATCGGACCGAACTCTCCGTTGAACAAGTTGTTCATGATCAGGGCGGAGCAAAGCTGCGGAATCGCGAACGGAAGAATAAAGATCGTTCTCCAAAGCTTCTTGAATCGGATGCCGGGCTGTTGGATTAGCATCGCGACGAGCATCCCGCCGAAATAAGTGGTCGCCGTCGCCATGACGGCCCATTCGACCGTCCACAGCAGCACGTGCCAGAACGTGTAACTCCATGTTTTGAACGTCATCAAGTCGCTGAACGTCTTGAACCCTACCCAATCGACCAGATTTCCTGGCGGAATATGGGAGGGGCCGGAATAGTTCGTGAACGCGATCAACACGCCGAATATAATCGGCATGACCGTGAGGAACAGGACGCCGAGCGTCGGCAGCGACAGCATCGTCACGTGGAAATTCCGGTCGATCAACGAACGCAGCGTCTCGAGAATCGGCGGAGCGGATTTGCCTTGCTCCCTCTCCAGCGCCACCTTGCCCGCATCTTGGATCGCTTTCACGTAAAACGCGACAAAAAGGGCGAAAACGATGAGAGTGATCATCCCCGTAACGAGCAGAAGGATCGAGTGATCTCCCTGAATAACTTTCGTCAATTTGCCGACCTTCACGCGTTGTTGGACTTTGTCTCCCAACGTGACGACTCCCCAAACGGCGTCGTACAGGTTGTTGATGAAGTACCATAACCCGAGCGCGTCGATGACGAGGAAGATGAGCCCCTTGATGAATTGACCATTATATATTTGCCCTAGACCCGGAGCAATGAGCGACAACGCGGAAGCTTTCAGGCGCATGCCTCGCATTCATCGTTCTCCCCTTTCGCAAAAAATAAAGAGATCACCCGCCCGCTCGGACGGGTGATCCTTCGTTCGGATTATTTCGTTGCCGCGTTCGCTTCTTTGATTTGCTTGACCGCGTTGTCGAGCGCTTCTTTCGGATCTTTGCCGTTATCCCAAATATCCGTCAGAGCCGCAGCCGCCGCGCCCCATACGTTGCCCATTTCCGGAATCGCAGGCATCGGGTAGGAGTTTTTGAATTGCTCCAAGATGCCGACGATGAGAGGATCGGCCGTCACGACGGGATCCGTCGCCGCTTCCTTGTTGGAAGGCAGGAAGCCGAGGTCTTTGTAGTACAGCAATTGGTTTTCTTTCGTCGACGCGTAACGGGAGAACAATTTGGCCGCGTTCGGGTATTTCGTGAACGAGCTGACCGCGAAGCCTTTAACGCCGGAGAACGAGACGTTCGCTTTGCCGTCGATCGAAGGAAGCGGAGCGATGCCGAAGTTGACGCCTGCCGCTTTGAGATCGGCGATCGCCCAAGGGCCGTTGATGTCGAGCGCCAGCTTGCCGCTAGTGAACAGGCCTTTTTTCACGTCGAACGTCGCGTCGGCCGCTTTCATCGGAAGGATCGATTTCAGCTTCTGGAACATTTGGGCGCCTTTGATCGCGCCTTCGTTGTTCAAGCCGATGTCGTTCGCGTCGGAACCGTTGCCGCCGAACACGTAACCGCCCGGCGTCGCGAGGAATTGATAAGCGTAATAGAAGTTCGTGATTTCCCACATGAGGGCGTATTGGCCGTCTTTGTTGAACGTTTTCGCGAATTCGAGAATTTCGTCGTACGTCTTAGGAGGCTCCGGAATCAAATCTTTGTTGTAGAACAAGCCGTACGTCTCGACCGAACGAGGGTAGCCGTACAGAACGTCTTTGAACGTGAACGCTTTGACGGACGCTTCGGAGTTCTCCGACGTCGTCACGTCTTGGAAGTAATCGTTCTCGAGCAAGATGCCCGCGGCGACCGCTTTGCCAAGGTTATCGTGAGGGAAGATGACGACGTCGGCGCCGACGCCGGCAGGGCCGTCGTTCACGAGTTTATTGATTTGGTCCGGCTCGTTGACTTCTTCGATCTTAACGGGGATGTTGTACTCGGCCGTGAAAGCTTGAGCGACTTTCTCCAAGTTCGCGCGGAACTCTTTGGATTCCCATACGACGAGGGAAGCTCCGTCTTCCGGCTTCAAGTCCTCTTCGGCGGCTTCGGATGCGGAAGCGGATGCGCTCGGGCTCGAGCTTTCCGTTGCAGCCGGCGCGCTGGCGCTCGGGGAGGAAGATGCTTCGTTGTTGTTTTTGCCGCAAGCGGACAGGACGAATGCCATCGACAACACGAGCGACACGGACAAAGCTTTGGTTTTGTTCATGAATCAGTAGAACCCCTCTCTTGATTCGAATATTGTGGTGCGCCGATTGAGCCGTGCACGAATCCTCAGTTTCAGCTAAGCCCCTCCTCGTTTGTGCAAACGTTTGTACAAATCGACAAAGGGGAGAAACATTCTGCTTATTTCCGAGGTTTATTCGTGAATCCGGCACAATGTAAGCGCTTTTGAAACTATCTCCATCATAATCCTTTTTGCGTAATTGTAAATCGTTTGCACAGAGTGTATTCCGCCGTTTTTACGATATAATAATCAATTTTCTTTCATTTTCTCTTGATTACTTAATATAGATCAACTTGAGACTTTATGCCATGTATGGCACAATGAAACCGCATAACTATGCTATGTTGCACAACAATATGCAGGAATGGTGCACAACTTCTTCCGCAGCGCATTTTGTTATTACATCCTCGCATGGTTAGGATACAATAGACCTATATCAGCAACGTAAAGGAAGAGATTCGACATGTCCGTAACGATCAAAGACGTCGCCAAAAAAGCCGGCGTTTCTCCTTCCACCGTATCCAGGGTCATCGCGGACCACCCGAGAATCAGCGCCGAAACAAGCCGCAAAGTGAAGGAAATCATGGAGGAGCTCGGCTATCATCCGAACTTGATGGCCAAAAGCCTCGTATCCAGAACGACCCGGACGATCGCTGTCATCTTGCCGAAGCCCGCGGAAGAGCTTCTATTAAACTTCTTCTTCTACGAACTCATTCGGGGAGTCCTCGCCCAATTGACAAGATCGGGCTACGACTTGCTCATGGCGGGCGGCAGCAACGAACAAGAAGAACTCGATACGGTGACCCGGCTCGTCCGCGGCGGGCGCATCGACGGCGTGCTGCTCCTCTACTCGCGTTCGTCCGACCCGATCATCTCTTTTCTGCACAAGGAAAAAGTCCCGTTCGCGCTCATCGGCCGCAGCCTCGATTACGAGGACGTCCCTTCGGTGGACAATGACAACGTTCAAGCCGCCTACGATGCGACGAAACACTTGATCGCCCAAGGTCAGAAGCGGATCGGATTCGTCAGCGGGCCGACCAAGCTAGCGATGACGCAAGACCGGATGGCCGGCTACGAGAAAGCGCTCAACGAAGCGGGCTTGCCCGTCAAGCCGGAATGGGTCGTCGAAGGCGAATTCTTGCTGGAAAGCGGCTATCGCGCGATGGCCTCCATCATGTCGCAGCCGGAACCGCCGACCGCGCTCGTCGTCATCGACGACGTCGTCGCCTTCGGCGTGCTCAAAGGGCTCGCGGAGCTCGGCTACCGCATTCCGGAAGACGTCGCCATCGTGAGCTTTAACAACATCGCGCTCTCCGAGCTTACGATGCCTCCGATCTCCAGCGTCGACGTCGGAACGTACCAGCTCGGCTACACCGCTTCGCAGATGGTTCTGCGCATGATCCAGCAAGTCGAGATCACGACCCGTCAAATCATTCCCCACCGTCTCGTCG
Organism: Cohnella suwonensis; assembly: GCF_042655365.1. Lineage (NCBI taxonomy): Bacteria > Bacillati > Bacillota > Bacilli > Caryophanales > Paenibacillaceae > Cohnella > Cohnella suwonensis. The sequence continues at coordinate 8,464 of NZ_JBHSMH010000040.1, forward strand.
TGCGGGAATCGTCGCTCAGGACGGTTACGCTCATCTGAAGCTTGTAGTACAATTATCCATATCCTCATGATTCCGGCGTTACTGGGAGGGAACGGATAACGTTGCGATTCGTCAAATTCGATATTCGAAAGCCATTGGAATTCCTGTCCGCAGGACAGTTCCATTCCTCATCCGCTTGGACTCATACGAGCCGAACGATCGATAGCTACGAAATCATCATCGGCGTTCATGGCACGCTATACATTGCTCTCGAGGAAGAACGGTATACCGTTAAACCCGGCACCGTTCTTCTTCTGCCGCCCGGCATTCCCCACTTCGGCTTTCAGCCAAGCGAGAAGGGCCTTTCTTTCTATTGGTTCCATTTCTTGAGTCAAGAAGAAGCCCAATTCGCCGATGAAGAGCAATGGGAGCAAGCGCGTATCCTCCACCGTTCCAATGAGTACTTTTCCTCCAAAAGCACGACTCTGCTTCTTCCCTTCCATTTTCGTCTCGGCAACATTGAAAGGATCGATATTCTCTTTCACCAACTGCAGCATTTGGCGAATTCCAAGCTCCATTATCGAAGGGCATTTCATTATGGGGCGACTTCGCTCGTTCTGGAATTGGCGGAACAGGCCGCGACAGGGGACAGGCTCGGTCAAGCGTACGCGCCCGATCCGCTTGTCTCATCCATCGTAGAATGGATTCGAGTTCATGCGGCGGAACCGTTAACCGTTTCCTTTATCGCCGAGAAGTACGGCTACAATCGCGATTATCTATCCCGGCTTTTCAAGAGAACGATGGGCATGAACTTACAGGAATATATCCATATTCAGAAAATGGCCAAAGCCAAATCGCTCCTGACCGGCTCCATTCTCACGGTAAAGCAAATCGCCTTCGAAATCGGCATGGCCGACGAAAAATACTTCATTCGGCTGTTCCGGAAGTACGAGCACCTGACCCCGACCGGTTACCGTAACGCTTATTACCGCAAACACTTGAATAACAAATAAAAGCGGATTTGATTAAAGGACCCCGTTGCCGAAAGCGCAACGGGGTCCTTTTCGTTAAGCTTATAATGCGAGCGCGGCGATCTCGGATGCGCTGAGCGCCCTGTTGTAAATTCGGAAATCGTCGATAACGCCGTTCAAGTTAGGATCCGCGTATTGGGATTTCCCGATGTAATTCAGATTCGTATTGCCGAGGCTCGAAGGTTTCAAGGTCATGCTGCTGTTCGATGCCGCCTCGACCCCGTCCACGTACAGCTTCCCTGTCGTGCCCGACAACGTAATCGCGACGTGCTTCCATACCCCCGTCGTTAGCGCCGCGGCATTCAACTGCTGCTCCGCGCCGCTGCCGCCCGTCGAGATCGCGAATCGCAGCCCGCTGCCGCCCGCCTTCGGCGTCAGGAACATATAACTCGTCGTTCCCGTGCCGAAGTCGAATATTCTCGCCCAATCCGCGCTCGAGTTCACCTTCACCCACGTCGCCACCGTGAAATCGTTCAAAGCGCCGACGATTCCCGTCGGCAAGCTTGCGTATGCCGACGTGCCGCTAAGGCTTAAGCCGTTGCCGGATTTACCTGCCGCCCAAGCCGCGGTGCCGTTAAGCGTCGCCGTCTTCCCGTTGCCGGAAGAATCGGCAGCCGTCGTTCCGCTCGTTTCGTTGAACAAATAGTTGGCGACGAAACCCGATGGCGGAGGTCCCGCGATCGCGCTCACTTCCGCGGCGGTAAGCGTACGGTTATAGATTCGGAAGTCGTCCACCGAACCGTTCAAGTACGGATCGGAATATTGCGATTTGCCGATATAATTTTGGTTGGTGCTGCCCAGGCTCGAAGGCTTGAGCGTCATGCCGCTGTTCGTCGCGACTTCGACGCCGTCCACGTACAGCTTACCGGTTGTGCCCGAGAGCGTGACCGCGATATGCTTCCATACGCCCGTCGTCAGAGCGGGAGCGTTTAATTGCTGCTCTCCGCCGCTGCCTCCAGTCGTTATCGCGAACCGAAGACCGCCGCTGCTACCGGCCTTAGGCGTTAGGAACATGTGGGTCGTCGTTCCCGTTCCGAAGTCGAAGATCCGGGACCAATCCGTGCTGGAATTGACTTTAACCCACGTCGATACGGAGAAATCATTCAACGTGTTTACGATACCCGTTGGCAAGCTCGCATAAGCCGAAGTCCCGTTCAGGCTTAGGGCGTTGCCTGCTTGCCCCGCCGCCCAAGCCGCTCCTCCGTTCAGCGTTCCCGTCCAGCCGTTGCCCGTGGCGTCCGCAGCGGATGTTCCGCTCGTTTCGTTGAACAAATAGTTCGCGACCAGATCCCCTCCGCCTCCGCCCGTTCCGAGGCTGATCGTGAACGATTTGGTTACCGGAGCGCTCATCTCGTCGTAGTCCCTTAACTGGATGGTGAACGTATAGCTATTCTGCGGCGCGGAGCTCGAAATCGTTCCGCTGATCGCTCCGGTAAACCGGTTCAGGGAGAGCCCTGGCGGAAGCGTTCCTCCGGAAACCGTCCAATCGTAGAACGGCACGCCGCCTTTCGCAGTCAGTTGCTGGCTGTAGCTTTGTCCTTTCGTCCCATTCGGGAGAGAAACGGTAACAATCGAAGGAGCCAGGAAAGGCGTCAAGTTCTTGTTCAACGTCCAGCCTGCATTTTCCGCGACCAGAAGCGTGAGTTTGGTCAGCATCCACCGCCGGGTCGGGAACAGACTGGTCCATCCGGCGCTCTGCCCGCTGAGCCTATCCCAATAGATTTGATCCCCCGGAATATGGTAGCTTCCGTCAAGCGGCACGGAACGTCCTTGGTAGGCGATAACCTCGGCGTCGTTAACGCCGCTCGTGTTCACGTAATTCGCCATGCCGGACCAGGAATCGCTATACGCGAACCCGTGTCCGAATTCATGCATCATGAGTCCGTATACGTCGGTAACCTGGTTCAGATCGGTCAGATACCAATCGTTGTCGTTCATCGAAGCGAATGGGGTCGCGCCGGCGTTAAAATCCAGTGCCGCCCCGAGCGAACGATAGAGCGGCCCCGGAACCTGAACTCCGTTTCTCTTATGATACTGGCCGTTGTTCGAGTTCCACCCCGTTGAATACGGATCGTTCAAGCCCCTTAAGAAAATCCACTCTCCCGTATAGGCCGCGTTGTTCGTAACGGTGGTGTTTCCGTTAAAATTGTCGTTCGGCACGAAATTCGTTTCCGCGCCCGCCGGGACGGTATCGAAGGGTTGGATGTCCAGGAAATAAAACCAATCCTTGATCGCCCTTTCGGTTGCCGTTCGATAGGCCGCATTATCGAAATAGTGGTTAACGGTGTCGAAGCGGTAATCGAATACGAGCGGAAACGAGGTCGTCACGTTATCGTCTTGATCGAGGACGCGGATCGGAATCGTCTGGGTATGGGACGAGCCGTTATTCTCGGCGATCGTCATCGATAACGTGTAATTTTCGATTTCGCCCGGCCCTCCAGTGGTGTCCGGCGCGATTTCAAGCAGAAAGTTTTTCTGCACGGAGGAGCTGCTGAAGGTCAGCGTCTTGCTCGCCCCGTTCGCGGACAACGTGCTCGGCAGGTCCATCATCAAGCGGGACGAGCCCTGAGCGTTTACGGTGATCGTAACGGGGTAAACGGCGCTCGTCGGCGGCTTTACGGTAAGCTTGACATAGGGGTTGGCGAGATAGCCTTGCCAGTCGACAAGGTCGATCCCGTTGGCGTTCACTTCGCGGCCGAAAATATCGATGACCGACGCGTCCGTAGCCGCGGCTGCTTCGATCGCTTTAGGCGATCCGGCGAACGGTATTGCGCCAAGAACGGCAACGCACAGCAAAACCATTAATATTTTTCTCATTTTAATAGCCTCCCGTCAGATTTTTGTTAATATCCGAAAACCCTCCATTGCTCGATGCCGGTTGAGAAACCGGCCTTAGCCGTAATGTTCAGCCGGATCTTATTCGTCGTTACCGGCGTGAAAGTCGTCGCGTTGTACTGGTTTCCCAGCACGCCGAGACCGGAAGGACTCGCCACGTTCGCCCAAGCCGAACCGTTCCAGTATTGGATCGAGCATGAGGCCGGCGTGTCGATGCCTTGATTGTCGTCGAACCAATAAACCTCGGTTTTGGATAACGTCTTGTTCGAGCTGAAATCGTATTGCACCCACTGAGTCGTACCCGGATTGTTCCAATTCCCGTAAACAGGGTGCCCCCGATCGTTGGAGCCGGCGACGTTATACCCGTCGTTCAGTCCCGCCAGACTTTCCCATGCGGAGACGAATGACGTCGTGGACGTTCCCTGCGATGCGATGTTCGTCGGCGTTGGCGTTATCGCGCCCGTGCTGATCGTGAACGATTTCGTCACGGGAGCGCTTTGGGCATCGTAGTCCCTGAGCTGGACCGTAAACGCATACGAGGATTGAGGCTGGCTGTTGGACACAGTCCCGCTAATCGTTCCCGTAAACCGATTCAAGCTCAAGCCTGCCGGCAGCGTTCCGCTCGTTATCGTCCAGTCGTAGAACGGCACGCCGCCTTTAGCCTCAAGCTTCTGACTATACGGCTGCCCTTTGGTTCCCGCGGGCAATACGGTCGTCACGATCGAAGGCGCAAGAAACGGTGTGAGGCTCTTGTTCAGCTTCCAGCCCGCATTTTCCGCAACCAGTAGCGTAAGCTTATTCAGCATCCAGCGTCTCGTCGGGAAGAAGCTGGTCCAGCCGGCGCTTTGCCCGCTAAGCCTATCCCAGTACATTTGATCCCCGGGAATATGATAGCTGTTGTCTATCGGAACCTGCTGCCCTTGATAGGCTACGACTTCCGGATCGATCCCTCCGTTGTCATGGTAGGCGACCATTCCTGCCCAAGGATCGCTGAAGGCGACTCCATGGCCGAATTCGTGCACCATAAGGCCGTATACGTCCGTAACCTGGTTCAGATCGGTCAGGTACCAGTCGTTGTCGTTCAGGGAAGTAAACGGAACTGCATTGTCATAGAAATCGAGTGCCGCGCCAAGCGAGCGATGGATCGGTCCCGGCACCTGCACGCCGTTGCGCTTATGGTACTGGCCGTTTCCGGAAGCCCAGCCGGTCGAATACGGACCGTTGATCCCCCGCAAAATAATCCATTCCCCATTGTAAGCCACGTTGTTAGGTTCCCTATATCCATCGTTGTCCACTTGGAAATTATCGTACACCACCAAGCCCTGCTCTGCCCCGATCGGAACCGTATCGAATGGCTGTACATCGAAGAAATAAAACCAGTCCTTGATCGCCCGTTCAGTCGCCGCCCGATAATCCGCATTGTCGAAATAGTGATTGATCGTGTCGAAGCGATAGTCGAAAAGAAGCGGGAACGAGGTGTCGACATTGTCATCTTGGTCGAGGACGCGAATCGGAACGTTCTGAGTGTGGCTTGTGCCGTTGTTCTCCGCAACGACGAGCGACAACGTGTAGTTCTCGATTTCGTTCGGTCCTCCGACGCGGTCCGGCGCGATTTCAAGCTTAAAATCTTTCTGCTGCGAAGAGTCGGCGAAAGTTAGCGTCTTGGTTGCTCCGGTAGCCGACAACGAGCTCGGCAAATCCATCATCAGCCTCGAGCTCCCTTGGGCTTTGACGGTTACCGTAACGGGAAAGACTGCGCTAGTCGGCGCCTTAACCGTTAGCTTGATATAGGGGTTCGCCAGATACCCTTGCCAGTCTACCAAATCAATGCCATAACCGCTGATTTCACGCCCGAACAGGTCGATGATTTGAACGTCGTTCGCGGCCGCATCGGCAGGCATTGCCGGAATCCCGGTCCACAAACTTCCCATCATCGCCATGCTAAGCAACATTCTCAACAGGTTTGCTCTCATTGGGCCAGAACGGCGATTTCCGCGGTGCTCAACGCTCTGTTGTAGATTCTGAAGTCATCCAATATGCCGTTCAGATAAGGATCGGAATATTGAGACTTTCCGAAGTAGCTCTGATTCGTATTGCCTAAGCTTGACGGCTTAAGCGTCATATTCGCGTTCGATGCGACCTGGATGCCGTCGACATAGAGCCTGCCGGTCGTACCGGTCAAGGTCACCGCTACGTGCTTCCATGATCCCGTCGTTAACGCGGGCGCATCAAGCCTCTGCTCGGCCCCGCTTCCGCCCGTCGTAATCGCGAATCTTAGCCCGCCGCTGCTTCCTGCTTTTGGCGTCAAGAACATATTGGTCGTCGTTCCCGTGCCGAAGTCGAATATTCGGCTCCAATTGGCGCTCGCGTTCACTTTGACCCAAGTCGCGATCGTAAAATCATTGAGGCCGCTTACAATCCCTGTCGGCACGCTCGCATAAGCGTTGGACCCGTTCAAGCTGACCCCGTTGCCCGCATGCCCCGCGACCCAAGTCGCTCCTCCGCTCAAGCTTGCGTTCTTTCCGTTGCCCGAAGAATCGGCGGCCGTCGTTCCGCTCGTTTCGTTGAACAAGTAGTTGGCAACCAGATCCCCACCGCCCCCGCCCGTTCCGAGGTTGATCGTGAAAGATTTGGTTACCGCGGCGCTTAACGCGTCGTAGTCCTTCAGCTGCACGTTGAACGTATAACTATTTTGCGGCGCGGAGCTCGAGATCGTTCCGCTGATCGCTCCGGTAAACCGGTTCAATGACAGCCCCGGCGGAAGCGTTCCTCCGGTAACCGTCCAGTCGTAGAACGGCACGCCTCCTTTGACGGTCAGCTGCTGGCTGTAGCTTTGCCCTTTCGTCCCGTTCGGGAGAGAAGCGGTAACGATCGAAGGCGCCAGGAACGGCGTCAGATTTTTGTTCAGCTTCCAGCCCGCGTTTTCCGCGATCAACAGCGACAGCTTCGTATGCATCCATCTCTTCGGATGAAAGATGTTGTTCCTTCCGCTTCCCATCCCGCTCAAGCGATCGAAATTCGCGGGATCGGTGTCCGGAATGTGGTAGCTGTTATCCAGAGGAACGGCATGGCCTTGGTAAGCGATAACTTCGGGATCGTTGCCCCCGGAATTCACGTATGCGGCCATGCCCGCCCAATCGCTGTGGAAGGCTACCGCATGGCCGAACTCGTGCATAATGAGGCCGAGGACGTCCGTTTGACAGTTGGACGTGCAGCTTGCGCCCGGCATTTGCGTTAAATACCACTCTTCGTCGTTTAAGGAAGTAAATGGCGTGAAGTTCGGGTAGAAGTCCAATATCGTCCCCAAAGACCGATGGATCGGTCCGGCCACCTGCACGCCGCTACGTTTGTGATAATTGCCGTTCGCCGCGGGATACCCGGTGGAATACGGATCGTTAAGTCCCCTCAGGACGATCCACATTCCGTTATACGCCGCGTTGTTCGTCACCGTTATCGAATTCTGCCAATTGTCTCCCGGTATCGATATGCTTTCGGCTCCGACGGGGACGGTATCGAAGCTCGCCATATCGAAGAAATAAAACCAATCCTTGACGGCCTGCTCGGCGGCGGCTTTAATGGCGGGATTGCTAAAGTAATTCTGGATCGTATCGAACCGGTAATCGAATAAGAGAGGCATCGTCGGCTGCGCGTTATCGTCCTGATCCAATACCCGAATCGGGATCGTCTGGACGTTCTGCGAGCCGTTATTCTGGGCTACGGTCAGCGAAAGCGCATAATTCTCGATCTCGTTCGGTCCGCCGATGCGGTCCGGATGGATTTCCAAGTAGAACGATTTCTGTTCGCTCGCGTTCGCGAAAGTCAATACTTTCGTCGCGCCGGTCGAAGAAAGCGTGCTTGGACTATCCATCATAAGCCTGGAGGTTCCTTGCGCGTTGAGGGTGATCGTAACGGGAAAAACGGCGGACGAGGGGGGCTTTACCGTAAGCTTGACGTGAGGATTGGCCAAATAACCTTGCCAATCCAGCAAATCAATGCCGTAATCATTGATCGTTCTGCCGAAATTGTCCACGACTTCGGCGTAATTGGCAGCTGCCTTAACCGGTTTTTCGAGACCGGCAAAGAGAAGCGCCGCGAGCATCGCGAAGCTCAACAACAAGGTTATGCTCTTCTTCACTATTAAACCCTCCATTCTTTCGTTTGGTTTTTTTCTTGCGCGAGCGTTACCGGCGATTACACGGTCATAAGCAACACCTCCTTTGCCTATTAACGATTCGAATCGGCCGAACTTCGGAGCGTCGATGGGAGCAATCGCTCCGAGCGTCCCCTATCCCTTGATCCCCGTCAGCGTGATCCCTTCGATAAAATAGCGCTGCGCGATGAAGAACAGCAAAATGATCGGAGCAACCATCGTGGCCGAAGCCGCCATTAAATATCCCCATTGCGCATTGTATAAACCTTTAAACGAAGCCAGTCCAAGGGCCATCGTCAATTTCTCTTCCGAGTTCAAATAAAGAGTAGGCTCCAAGAAATTGTTCCAGACATCGTTAAAGGAGAATATGGAGATGACCATTATTGCCGGTTTGGAAAGCGGGAGCACTACGCTCCATAAAACCTTCAAAGGATTGGCTCCGTCCATATAAGCCGCCTCATCCAGTTCTCTTGGAATCGTCATGAAAAACTGCCGCATCAGAAAAATCGCGAAGACCCCTTGCCCCATATACACGCCCATCCCGAACCATGAAGGCACGGTCAGGGGATAAAAAGTATCCAATGCGCCCATCTCTCGCCAAAACACGAACATCGGAATGATCGTAGCGGCGTTCGGCAGCATGGACGTCGCAATCAAAACCGCAAATACGATATTTTTACCAGGCCATCGCAGTCGGGAAAACGCATAGGCGGTAATCATAGTCGTCACGAGCACGCCGCTCACCGTACAAATTTCTAAAATCATCGTATTTAGAAAGAACCTCTTAAACGGTACCGCGGTTAGAGCTTCCGGATAATTGCTCCATTGAAACGGATCGGGGATCCATTCGGGCGGAAAAATAAAAATTTGCGCGTTATCCATCAACGAGCTCCGTACTAGCCATACAAGCGGAAGAATCATTAAGATGCTAAGAAGAATCAGAACAATATAGAACGGCAAACGGCGAAATCTGCGGCCACCGCGGCCACCGAAACGGGAATTCATTCGCGCAGGCCGGATAACCATCGTCGGAGAGGGCATTACCGTCCACCTCCCTCGTAATGAACCCATTTTTTGGAAGTTCTAAACGTAATAAGCGTCAGCCCGACAATAATCAAAAACAATATCCATGCAAGTGCGGATGCATACCCGATCTTTGTCTCCGTAAACGCAACCCGATATAAGTAGACGACATAGAGCAAGGTAGCATTGTTGGGTCCCCCCTGCGTCATAACATAGACATTGTCAAAGTTCTGGAAGGCGCCTATTTGCATCATGACCATATTAAAAAAGATCGTCGGCGTCATGGACGGCAGAGTCACATGAAAAAACTTGCGCCAGGCACCTCCGCCATCGACCTCCACTGCTTCATACAAATGAGAGGGAACCGATTGCAAGCCGGCAAGGAAAATAACCATATAGGTGCCGACTCCCCATACGCTCATCAATACGACCGAAGGAATAGCCGATTCTTCGGCATAAATCCATTTGCTCTCGGGAAGACCCAGAAAATCCAGTATGGAATTAAGCAAGCCGAAATCGGGGTTAAAAAGCCATAACCATAACATCGTGCTCGCTATTCTCGGAACGATGGAAGGAAGGAAAAATATCGTGCGATAAACGGCGAGTCCTTTCACCTTACGGTTTAACAATAACGCAAGAAGAAACGCGGAAGTTAAAGCAACAGGTACGCTTGCCAGCACATAATAGACTGTTACTCCGACTGATTTGGCAAAAACCGGATCATCGGTTAAAGCTTTCTCATAGTTATGAAATCCAACGAAAGCGGAGGATCCGCCGATTGTCCAATCGGTCAAGCTAAAAACAAAAGAGGCTATAATGGGACCTATCGCAAAAAAAGCTAGACCGAGAGTTACCGGCAGAGCCAATAAGATTCCCCATCGACGTTCCATACGCAGAAGACCGGATTGGTTCCGTTTCAATCCTTTCCCTCCCTCAACCCTTAACCATAAATAAACTGCGGACGGTATAGATTTTTAATCCGTTCCGCCCGCAGTTTTTAACTATTCGTTCGGATATTTCCCTTGAACAAGCGGCTGAATCTGGCTTTCGAGCTCATCCAGCGCTTCCTGGGCCGTCTTCTTGTTCGTCCAGATCAGGTCGAGTCCGGGCGCCAGCTTGGAGTTGATTTCCGGCCAATTTTTGATTTGCGTGGACGGAGACTTGACCGCGTACCCTTTCGTGTATTCGATGCCCGCTTGGAGGAATTCCGGCGGGTGGGCTTCGTTGTCCGTCCATGACTTAATGGCTTCGTCTTCGGAATAGTATTTCTCTTCCGTCGGCATCCATAGGCCCGTCTTGTAAAGATCGACCTGCTCCGGATTGTTATGGTAGAGATAGAACTCCAACGCTTCCTTCGGATGTTTCGTGCTGTTGAACACAACCGTCGTGCCGGCGAGAATAACGGTCTTCGGCTCTTTCAGCTTAGGCAGTACGCCTATTCCCCACTTCAGCTTTTTGTTGTTGGTCAAGTCGAGCAACGCCCACGTTCCGTCGAGCACCATGGCCACCTTGCGCGTCTGCAGACGAACGTGATTATCGGGCATATTCTGCTGCGTGATCAGATCCGGCGATACGTGATCCTTGTAAATCAAATCCTGAAGCTTCTGGAACACTTCGACGCCTTCCGGTTTGTTCAAGGCGTATTTCGTTCCGCTCTCGTCCAATATTCCCGCTCCGTTGCTTTCGAGAAGAGGACCGTACGTTCCGCGATCGCTGCCGAAAGAGAATCCGTACTGGTCGATATTTTTCGGATCGAACCCGTCTTCTCCCGGATGCTTGCCGTTCTTGTCTTTGGTCAGCTTCTTGGCGACGTCGACGAATTCGCCCCACGTCCATGCTTTCGCCGGATCCGTCGGCGGAGGAGTTACGCCCGCTTCCTCGAAAACTTCCTTATTATAGTAGAGGACCATAACCTCCAAAGCCGTGAAGTTCGCGACCGGTTTGCCCGGCTCGGTATATAAATAAGAGGCCTTCAGCTTGTTTTGCAGCGCGGGGTATTGATCGTAATATTGGCTGAAGTCAAGCAACTTGCCCTCGCTGCCCCATTTATTGGTCAGGCCGTCGCCCAAATAAGCGACGTCGGGCAGTTGGTTAGCCGCCATCAGCGTGTTCATTTTCGTGTTGTAGTCCCCGGGGACATGCTCCCCTTTGACCGTAATGTTCGGGTGGGACTTGTTGAAGGCGTCGATCATGTTCTCCATTGCTTTTTTCTCGTCGTTGCTGCCCCAATACATGAAGGTCAAATCCACGTGCTCTGCCGGAGACGCTTCGGCCGAAGAATCTCCGGACGCCGATTGTTCGGCCGGATCGTTGCCGTCGTTGCCGGAGCTGCACGCCGTTACGCCTGCCAGGATAAGTGCCATCATTGCCGCTAGCCCTATTCGTTTACGGAAACCCGGCATACTGTGTCCCCTCTCGAATTCATAATTGGATGATACAACCTCATTATCGATGCCTGAAGGCAGACGAACCATGCGAAGAATCCATGCCTTCTTTGTTTTGGTTCGATTATAAATATCGCTTGCGAAATTCGGTCGGAGTAAGCCCCGTATTTTTCTTGAAGGCGATGCTGAAATAGTTCGTATCGCCGAAGCCTACCGCTTCCGCGACCTCCCCTACCTTGCGATCGGGATCGAGCAGCAGCTCGCGCGCGCGCTCGAAACGTACCCTCGTCAGAAAATCCGCGAAATTTTCCCCGGTAACCTGTTTGAATCGGGAACTTAAGTACTTCGGGCTCAAATGCAAATGCCGGGCTAACCCATTCAGGCTCGCATCCTCGTGCAGGCGTTCCCGAACCCATGCTTTCGCTTGTTCGAACATCCTCGGTACGACCGCTTCCCTGGATTCGCGGATCAACCGCCCCACCTGCACGAAATAGCTCGACACATAACGGATGATCTCGTTGCCGTTCTGCATTTGAGACAATGCCAGGAGAGGATATTGCCGATCCCCGTGCTCATCGTGAAGCCTCAAGCTCTGAACGACCCTCATGACGAACAGAACGAGCTGGGTAGCCATCAGCTTGACCTGTCTGGAAGGCATCTCGGTTAATTGCGCCGACCACGTCCGTAAAATGGCCGACACCGCTCCGTCGTTGCCCGCCCTGATTTCGGAGATGAGGATCAATTCCTTATCGAGCAATACCTGTTGCGTCATTTCCGCGATTTGCACGCTCTCGAACGGAATGACCTGTCCGTTTCCGACCCAGCCTTTGTGCTCCGCCGCATGAACCGCTTCGCGGTAACCTTCGGACAGCTTGCTCAGATGATGGATTTTGCGGCTGATGCCTACCGTCACGGATATGTCCAACGTTTCGGTCAAGACAGACCGTACCTGCAAGACGACATCGGCCGCCGTTTGTATGCCGACTTGCGCCAGCACGATAATAACGCGGTCCGGCGATATAACCGCGCCGAGCGCTCCCGTAACGGCAGCCGCGGCTTCCGTCGCCAGCTTGCAGAAGGCGTAGCCGAATAATTGGGCGTCTCCATTTTCGGTCACGCTGTCTGGCATGGCATCCAAGTCGCAGCAAAGCACGACGAACGGTCCGCCTCCCGCAAGCGCGGGACATTCCAGGATTAGCAATTGTTCGATCGTATCGTCGACGAAGCGTCTTTGCAGCAACAAATCAAGCAATGCGTATTCTTGCGCCATGGCTCGCTGCTTTCGGTTGCTCTGTTCGATCCCGTCCTCTGCCCTTTTCCATCGCTGCAGGCTGTCCGTCGCGCGCCGTAAGCCTGACGCCAATTCGTCCTTCGTTACGGGCTTCAACAAATAATCGGCGGCTTGCAGACCGACTGCCTCTCGGATATAGGCAAAAGATTCGTATCCCGTCAGGAAAAGCAACGGAATATCGCTATCGTTCTCGCGGATGAGCCTCGCCACTTCCAAGCCGCTCATGTCTGGCAGGTTAATATCGAGTATGACGATGTCCGGCTTAAACTCCCCGATCAGCCGCAAAGCCGTTTCCCCGTCTTCGGCTAGCGCTATCGTCTTTATCGAATCGAACGTCTCGACGATCAGATGCTTCAAACCTTCGCGAATGGGATACTCGTCATCTGCGATCAGCAAGCGATACATGTTTTCTCCCCCCCTCCGGCCGAACGGGCCACCATGGCAAGATAAGCGATACGGTCGTATATATTCCCTGCTCGCTCGCGATTTTAACGCCATACTGGGGACCGTAATATCGAAGCCGTTCGTTTACGTTTTTCAATCCGAAGCCGCCTCCTTCCCGCTCCTCTTGCCTCTCCTCTTCCCCCTCCAACACCCTGCGAATTTGCTCGAGCCTCTGCGGATCGATGCCGTTGCCGTCGTCGCCGATCGACAGCTTCAGCGTCTCCCCTTCCTTGCTCCCGGTCAGCATGACATATGCGACCCCCTTGCGCTTCTTCAAGCCATGGTATATCGCGTTCTCGACGAGGGGCTGCAAAATGAGCTTCGGCACGAAACACTCCTTCGTATCTTCGTCGACCTCGGATATCCAATTGAACTTATCGCGGAACCGGAATTGCTGTACCCGAACGTAGGCGTTCACGTGCTCCACCTCTTCGCTTACCCGAATAACCTCGCTTCCTTGGCTCAGCGCGATTCTGAAAAACTTGCCAAGCGCCCCGATCATGTCCGACATTTCCCTCTGCTGGTTCGCCAAAGCCAACCCGTTCAGCGATTCCAGCGTGTTGTACAGAAAGTGGGGATTGATCTGCGCTTGCAAAGCCTTAAATTCCGCTTCCTTCCAAGACAGCATCGCTTCGTAAATTCGGTCGTTCAATAGCTGGTTTTCCCGCATCGTCCTTTGCAGCCGATCCCCGATTTGCCCCACCTCGTCGCCGGTATCGAATACGGCCGACGCCGTTGCCGCATTCGAGCCTGTTACGGTCATCAAGCCTCTCAGCTTGCGCAGCGGCCTGCGAATCGTATCGCTGATCCGGTAGGCGAGCACCCAACCGGCGAGCAGAACGATGAGAAAGATTTGAATCGTGAGCCGTCCGATCCGATTGGCATCCTCGAACAGCGTTTCGCTATCTATCCGGTGAAGCAACGTCCATCCGGTATTGACGAGAGGGGCATAGGAAATCATCGAACGCTGCCCATGCCAATCGAGCCACCCCTTTTCCTTCTCCGGCTGTTCCTTTACGTCCTTGGCGATCTGGCGAAGAGCCTTAAAATCGGCTTCGTCGTTCTCGGGCAAGCGGTAGATCGGATTCCCGACCTGATCGACAATCCAATACTGCGATTCGGAACTGGGAGACGAGAATGATATTCCGCGGAAAAAGCTCGACTTCTCGATCTCCAGCATCAGAAACCCAAGCTCCTCGTAATTCCCTTCGGTTCTCCTTAGCAGCTTTCCCACGAACAGATGCTCGTCGGGAAGCGAGTAATCGGCTCTTACGAAAGGCGAACCGTTATGCCACATGAGGCGGTTGTCTTTGCGCAGCCTATCGTAATACGCGTTAGCCTCGCTTAAACTGGGAAGACCGCCAAAGCGGATCGAATCGTTCCCCTGATAGAAGGAGCGATTCGTCCCGCCGTTGGCGGCATAAATAAGCGTCGATATAATATAGGGCTTCGTCTGGGTTTGCGCGCGAATGATCCGGTTAACGCGCTCCACGTTGCGCAGGAACGCGTAATCGTCCGGCGCCGATTGCCGCAGAATCGATTGCACCTCGGGATTGCCGAGAATCGCGTTGGTCAAGTCGTTCAGGTCTGTTATCGTTCCGTTTAAGAAATTCTCGCTCATGAGTCTCGACTGAAGGGCATGCTCCTCCGCTTTGTTCCCGAGAGATTCGACGGCGATCCGGTAGAACGTAAAGCTTAAAGCGATCATGGGAACAACCGTCAGCAACAGGGTCAACACGAGAAATTTGCCGCGAATCGTTCTGATTTTCCATCGTCCCTTTAATCGCGAGACGCTTCCTTCTCCCGAACCCATACGGACATTTCTCCTTCGGAGCGGTTAACTCGGCGGCCCTCTATACGTAGATCTCATCATCGTTAACGGAATACGTTGTCTTCTCTTCTTCAACGTAACACGGCCGAAGCGGGGGAGTCAGTCCCTCAAAACCCCACAATAGGTAGATAAAACTGACTTTTTCGTCGGCGCGCGCCCGCACTTTAAACCGCGTGAAAAGTGCTTTATACTTACATCTAGATCATTTCTTCGATAAATTCTACTGAACCAATCGGATAACTCCGTGGAGGCGAACCTTTTGAGCAACTATCATCCATTAACCGAGCCGGAAGCGATTCAAATCGCCCAGTCCATTCCCGGCATATTCGAACCGCAAGGCGAGCTCGTATCCCGCGAGATCGGCGACGGCAACTTAAACCTCGTCTTCCACGTCAGCCAGCCTTCCAGCGGCCGCAGCCTGATCGTGAAGCAAGCGTTGCCTTACGCCAAAGTCGTCGGCGAATCCTGGCCGCTGTCGCTGGACCGCGCGCGCATCGAAAGCGAAGCGCTTCTCATCGAAGCGCGCCTCGCCCCAGGGCTCGTCCCGCGCGTGTACCACGCCGATCACGAGATGGCGCTTACGGTCATGGAAGACCTGAGCAGCCATAAGATCATGAGACAAGGGTTGATCGACGGCGGCACGTACCCGCTATTCGCCGGCCACATCTCCGAATTCCTCGCGAGGACGCTCTTCTTCACATCGGACCTGGGCATGAACCAACAAGAGAAGAAAACGCTTCTCGGATCGTTCATCAATCCGGATTTGTGCAAAATCACCGAAGATCTCATCTTCGACCACCCGTATACGGACGCCGACACGAACAGCTTCGACGACCATCTGCGCGGCGACGCCGAGCTGCTATGGAACGATGCCGAGCTGCATCTCGAAGTGGCGCTCTTGCGCGAGAAGTTCCTGACGCACGCGCAAGCGCTCCTTCACGGGGATCTGCATACGGGAAGCATCTTCATTACGCCGGAATCGACGAAAGTCATCGATCCCGAATTCGCCTATTTCGGACCGATCGGCTTCGATATCGGCGCCGTGTTCGCGAACCTGCTGCTGCACTTCGCCTCGCAGGAACATTGGGCATCGGACGAGTCCTCCCGCGGCGCACGCAGACAATACTTGCTCGGCACCGTTCGCGACATCTGGACGTCGTTCGATAACACGTTCCGCGCGCTCTGGGACGAGCACGGCGTCGACCGCGTCGCGAAACCGAAAGCCTACCAAGACGATTACATGAGGCGGTTGCTGCAAGATTCGATCGGCTTCGCCGGAGCCAAAATGGTTCGCCGGATCGTCGGCTTGGCCCACGTCGCGGATATCGACCGCATTCCGGACGCCGGCGTACGGGCGAAAGCGCAAAGAATCGCGCTCGCCATCGGCAAGTCCCTCATCAAAAACAACCGCAAAACGTCCTCCATCGATCGGTTGATCGACATCGCCGATTCCGCGGCAAGAGGATAAGGCGCGCCATAACGAAAGGAGCAACACCATGAGCAACGAGCTACAACCAAACGTCTCCGTCCGCGAAGCGTTGCAATCGCTTCGCTGGGAGAACGACGCGTTATCTCTTCTTGACCAACGATTGTTGCCGGAACAAACCGTATACTTACGCTTGACGACGCCGCAGGACGTGTGGGAAGCGATTCGCGAATTGAAGGTACGCGGAGCGCCCGCCATCGGCATCGCCGCCGCGTACGGCGTCGTCCTCGGCGTCGCCGATTTCGACGGAAACCTATCGGCCTGGCTTGCCGAAACGGAGAAACACGCCGCGTACTTGGCGACTTCCAGGCCGACGGCCGTCAATCTGTTCTGGGCGCTGGACCGAATGAAAGCCCGCGCCCGCGATCTCGCGAGTGCCGACATATCGTCCAGCGCCGCGACCGCGGCTCTTCTCGACGAAGCGTTGCTTATCCAAGCCGAAGACGAGGAGACGAATCGCCGGATCGGCGAGCACGCGCTTACCTTGTTCGAAGACGGCATGGGCGTGTTGACGCATTGCAACGCGGGAGGACTCGCGACCGCGAAGTACGGCACGGCGCTGGCGCCGTTCTACCTCGCGCTCGAGCAAGGCATTTCTTTGAAGGTATTCGCGGACGAGACGCGCCCGGTGTTGCAAGGCGCCCGCTTAACCGCGTTCGAGCTGCAGCAGGCCGGCGTCGACGTGACGCTCATCTGCGACAACATGGCCGGACACGTCATGTCCAAAGGCTGGATTCAGGCGGTCATCGTCGGAACCGACCGCGTCGCCGCCAACGGGGACGTCGCCAACAAAATCGGCACGTATAGCGTCGCCGTGCTCGCCAAAGCGCACGGCATCCCGTTCTACGTTGCTTGTCCGCTTTCCACGATCGATTTGTCGACGCCCACCGGCGCCGACATCCCGATCGAAGAACGCCACGGGGACGAAGTCGCCGCCGGATTCGGCAAGCGGACCGCACCGCATGGGGTTGCCATCTACAATCCCGCCTTCGACATTACGCCGAACGAATACGTCACGGCCATCGTCACCGAGAAAGGCATCGTTCGCGCGCCGTACGCCGAGAACCTCGGGAAGTTGTTCGATCGCTGACGGGCCGAAACCCGCGGGATCGCCGGTCAAGCATGCGCCGCCATGATGCGAAGCGCATCTTGACCGGTCATTCCCGCATGGATTCCGAGCGCCTCCGCGGCGTCCGTTACAGACTCGAGAGGCGCTTCTAGCAATTGTTCGAACGTGCGAACCCCGACGGCGCGGCCCGCGACGATGCCGCGATCCTTCAATCGCGTGTTCAGTAAATGAACATCCAGAGCGCCGCACATAATATAACCGTCGCCAACCGAGATCGCGATCAATGTCGTCTTCGGCAACAGCACCTCGACCCCGATCGCCGTCCAATCGTCGAATCGGAACGGTACGACTTTAACCATGCTTCCACCTCCCCGGCTCCCCCGATTTCTGGGCGCATGAATTTCATACGCTATAGTTTATGCTCCTTTAGAATCACTTTTCAGGGCGATATGACCTATAAATCTACATTAGGCTCCATTATCGTGATATAGTGGGGACTAAGACATGGTTTTATTGAACTAAGACGTTTGAAATACTCGACAATTGTCGAGCAAGTTGAATGATGATCAGCGATGGAGGCCTCAGAATGAACCGTTTACCCAATTCAGCCGATGGCTCCTATTCGTTTCAAGTCGATATAAAGATCGAAGCGCCCAACCAGGCCGCGGCCCTCGTGCAGTTGATTGCCGCCTTGAACGGCACCGGACTTGATTACAAGATCGGCGGACAGAACGACAAGCCGAAAACCGCGACGACGGCCAAGGCGTCCGCGCCGGCTAAGGCGTCCGCAGCCAAACCCCCGGCGCCTCCCCAACCGACGCAGCTCGAGCTCCGAATCCTGCACTTCATCGAAAGCAAGCAGCTCATCCGACTCCGCGTCAACAAAGGCCGCGGAATCAAAATGAACATTCCGTGCCGCGTTCTCAACTTCGATTCGAACACGAGCCTGATAACCGTCTATCACGTGGACGAGAAACAAGTGTACACGGTCGGTCTGACGGAAATCGACGATTTCGAAGATTAGCTCCACCGGGACGCAGGCGAGCAACGATGAACGGGTATCCGAACACACAAGCAAAAACGCCTTCGGCGTCCTCTGGGCGCTGAAGAAGCTTTGCGGAGACGATTCAGAAATGGATAAGCGTGAAACTTATACATTCTGGTAGAGTAG